>SCUR01000478.1 GCA_004297235.1 Candidatus Manganitrophaceae bacterium
TTTCGCCGCGCATTAAGGTCCCGACCGTTGTGATCTCATCGTCCAGCGAAGTGGCTCCTTTGGAATGAATAATCTGACCCGTAATAATGTGATCATGGCTTTCAAGGGCCTTCACCGTTCCGGTAATCTCGATCAGATCTCCCATGAATTCTCCCGTTTTGGGATGGTGCACTTTCTTTATTTTTCGAAAGAGAACCCATTCATTCGGAGAGACCGGCGACTCCTTTTCGAGACGGAGATAAACAATATCCCCCTTTGAGAAAATCTGCTTCGATTCCTTGCCTCCGATCAATTTTCCGTCGGCCTTTAATTCCCGCACGACCATCCCGTCCGAGAGGGACCAAAAATCGATTCCTTTGGCAATCTCATTTTCAACGAGCTCTGCGAGGGGTGAGGACGACTCCTCCAAAGACATAGAAGGTTCTTCGGCCGATGCCATAAAAGGGCCGACCAGTATGAATGAGAGCATCAGCGTTGTCAGATTCGAGATCGTTTGTTTGAAGGCCATTTTGTCCTCCTCGCCGTGTGGGAGCAAAGATATCAAATAATCGTGAATTGTCAAGAAAGGCCGGTGTGCTGCGAGCGCCTTCTTCCCGAGCGGCCTGCATTGTTTTTGGAAAGAGAGATATGCTAACATGACGGCGCATTTTTCTTAGGAAGATAGATGAAGCTGCTCTCATTGTTGATTCGCTTGTTTTATGGGTGCTGGCTCCTCGGTGTCTTGGGATGCAGCCAAGGGGAAACGGTCCTCTCCGTTACGTTGAATACCCGCAATCCCGATACCGTTTACGTCGGAACGACCGGGGGTGGATTTTACAAAAGTACCAATGCAGGCGTGACGTTTCAAAAGATGACCAATGGTTTAACCTCCTACAACATCACCTCCATTGCGGTCAATCCCTCGCTCTCAACGATCATTTATGCCGGCTCCTTCGGAGACAGCGTCTATCGAAGTATCGATAGCGGCCAAAGCTGGATCATTATCAATACCGGTCTGGATGATAATGTCGGGACGCAGGCGGTCAATGCCGTGGTCTCGAACCCCTTTATCTCGGACATCCTTTATGTCGGGACCAACCATGGGGTTTACAAAAGCCTTGACGGCGGCGGGGAATGGAAGTCGGCGAATATGGGGGTCGCCAACCGATTCGTGATTACCTTGGCGATGGATCCTCGGAATCACAGCGTCCTGCTGGCCGGGTCGAATGAGGGAATTTTTAAAACGGAAGATGCGGCCAAGACGTGGCGATTGGTCCACCCCGAGACAAAGACTTGGGCGGTAAATGCGATTGTTTTTGATCGATCCGATACGAACATCGTTTATGCCGGCACCAATCGAGGGATCTTCAAATCGACCGATCAGGGGAACACCTGGCAGCCTCAAAGCAAAGGACTCGCGACCCAATTTATCGGCACGATCGTCATCCATCCGGAGAAACCGCAAATTCTTTATGCCGGCAACAACGACGGCATTTATAAAACGGTGAATGGCGCAGCATCATGGGAGCTCGTCGCGGGCGCGCCCCGCTCCGCCACCTCTATGGCGATTCATCCCCATTCGCCTCAAATCCTCTTTGCGGGGACGACCCACGGTTTTTATCGAAGCGCGGACGAGGGGGGCCACTGGGATCGGATGAAGTTGCGCTAAGATCGGATTTTTAAAGGTCCTCTTCGTCGGAACGAGGGGGTTCGCAACGCGATTTATATTCATCATAAAGGAGCCTGGTTGAAATATTTGAAGAATCGGATTTGGCAATGGATTCTGATTGTGTTTATCCTCGCCGGCTGCAAACCGTCTTTTCCCCTCCCGGATGCACCCGGTTCTCCCTCCGGATGGGAAACCCAAAACAGCGGCATTAAGACGTCATTGGGCGGGATCTACTTTCTGGATGCCCAGAACGGCTGGCTCAGCGGAAACAAGGGAATTATTCTCCATACCACGGATGGCGGCCAGCATTGGTCGATTCAGGAAACGGGGACTCAAACCTTGCTGGTCTCGATCTTCTTTGTAAGCCCGAAAAGGGGATGGGCCGTCGGAGAAAAAGGAACGATTCTCTTCACCGACGACGGCGGACAAAGGTGGACGCTTCAAGACAGCGCTCAGCCGAAAAAGAATTTATTGCATGTTTTCTTCACCGGTCCGGATCAGGGGTGGGTGGCGGGGGAGAGGGGACTTCTTCTTTCAACCACAGACGGCGGCCAACACTGGGCCAGCACGGAGGTCAAGCCGGCGGTCGCCTTCAATTCCATTTTTTTCATTAACCCGAAACAGGGGTGGATTTCCGGAGACGCGGGGAATATATTCTATACGGAGGACGGCGGCGCCCACTGGGCGCGGCAGGAGTCCGGAACCGACAAAGACCTCCATCGCATCTTCTTTTCAAGCCCCCGGATGGGTTGGGCGGTCGGCGGCAACGGGACGATTCTCCACACTACCGACAGCGGGCAACATTGGTCTGCGCAGACCAGTGGCGTGCCGAGCTTCCTGCTCGGAACCTTCTTCATCAACGATCAAGTCGGTTGGGCCGTGGGTGCTTCGGGCACAATCCTGAATACGAAGGATGGCGGGGCGACCTGGCAGCAGCAGGTCTCCGGGACGATTGATTTTTTGACCAATGTCCATTTTATCGACCCTCAGGTCGGTTGGATTATCGGAACCAAGGGGGTCATCCTGTATACGAAGAAGGGAGGCGAATCGCCTTCCGCCGAGACTAAAACGGAAGAGGAAAAGAAATGAGCCGGTCTGATCTGGGAGGGAAGATAAATGCGCCGGCCCGCGCGGCGGCAGAATCCAAAGCGCGTCCGATGGAGAAAGAAGAGCGGTGCGATCTCTGCGGAGGGCCGATGCTCGATCTTCACTGCAAGCTGATCTGCCGCCAATGCGGATTCAAGCGCGACTGCTCCGATCCATAATGTGTTACGTCTTCAGTTTGCGGCCGAGTGTTTTCTCGACACTCGCCACTTTGCTTGTGAGTCGTCCCGTTTTCCCTTTCCGGTAGTCTATTTTGATCACCGTCGAGACCCGGTCGCAATCCTCTTTCATCCGCTCCCAGCAGCGCTTCACCACCCCCAGCACTTCTTCCCACGGGCCTTCGATGACCGTTCCCATCGGATTCAAACGGTACTCGAGGCCGCTTTTATCGATAATCTCCAGCGAACGGGAGACATACTCGCTGACGCTCTCTCCCTTCGTCAATGGGGACATGGAAAATTCGAGCAAAATGATTTCATCCTTCTTCGGGCTTGCCACGGTACCTCCTCAGCGGTTAAACGCATTACTCTTTCGGAAAGACCTGCGTAAAAGGTTTGACTTCGTATCGAGAAAAGACCCCTCCTAATACATAGGGATCGGCCTCCGCCCAGACGATCGCCTCCTCCGAGGAGTCGGCGTCAAAGACGATGAGGCTCCCGGTTTTATCGGCAAAGGGACCGGCTAAGATCAATCGCTTCTTCGCAGCCAAAGCTTCCAGCCGTTCGAGGTGAGAAGGACGAAGCTGTTTTCTTAATTCAGCTCCCTTGGGGCCGTCCAGGCCGATCATCACAAATCTCATTTATGGTCTCCTGCCGCCGGATCGCCGAAGGACATTCCAGGCGCAATAAAAGATTTCGGAGAGATAGAGCATTGTGGACGACAATCCGCTCGGGGAACGAGGTTCATCCAGGACGATGGAAGGGGAGGGCCGAGACCTGGGCCGCCTTCCGGGCTTGCGCGATCTCCACCTCGACGGCGGTTCCGGGGGTCGCGATTTGAGGCCGCACGTAGCCCATCGCAATGACTTGCCCCGTGAGGGGGGACCGGGTCGCGCCGGTGATCCAGCCGAGCTCCTTTTCTCCCTGGAAGATCTTGTCGTCTTTTTTGGGAAGCTCCGTTCCTTCGATCGTCAATCCCATGAGCTGCTTGTTGACGTGCCCATAGGTCTGAATCCGGGCCATCACCTCCTGGCCGGGATAACATCCCTTGGTATAACTAATCGCCTCCGCTTCCAGTCCCGCTTCGATCGGGATGATATGCTCGTCGATATCGATCCCGTAGCGGGGTTTTCCCGCCTCGATCCGAAGCGTTTCCAGGGTCGATTGACCGAAGGGCGTCAGGCCGAAAACGCCTCCCGCCGAGAAAAGGCGTTCCCAGATTTTCTCAAGCCCTTCCAACGGAACATAAAGATGATAATCCTCCCCGCCGGTGATCGATTGCTTGATGCAGCGCAGCGTGATCCCATCGCTCTCCGTTTGGAAGAATGACTTCTCCTGATCGATGGGGAGGGAGCCGAAGAGCGCCTCCAGAAGCGGACGCGCTTGCGGACCCGAGACAAGAAGCCGTCCCCAGGGAGGAGACTCGATTTTAATCTGGGAGCGCAGCTTGAACCGCATCAACTGATCGACCGTCTTCTGAGCGTTGGTCCACTCGACATCCATGAACAGGGCATCGGCAAGAAGATAGAGGTAGAAATCGGAGAGGACCCTCCCTTTGGCCGTCAACAAGGTTGCATAGAGTCCCTTTCCTTGCTCCAGCTTGTTGAGGTCGTTGCTGATGAGGTTTTGAAGAAAGGGGACGCGGTCCCGTCCCGTGATCAGGAAGGGGCGTTGGTGGGAGAGATCGGCCGCGCCGACTTTCTCCCGGACCGCCCGGTATTCCGACTGGGGATCTCCATAGTCGGCCGGAAGCTCCCATTCGTGAACCGGCGAGAAGCGGGCTCCTTGTTGTTGATGTCGAACGTGCAAGGGCAAGGTCGGCATTCCGTTTTACCTCGTGATCAAGAACGATCGGTAAAAAATGATAGCATGGTCGAGGAGATGGGGTCAAATAAGATCTGACCGGAAAGCTTGACTCGCCCCTCCGATTTCAGATATCTTAAACACAGAAGGAAATTTTAAAGCGTTGAGAAAAATGAGAGAAACTGCAATTAAAAAATCGCACCTTGCACTCGTTCGCAATGAGATTCGACTGCTCATCGTCGATGATGAGGCGCTCACACGAAAAGGGCTGATCTCCCTCTTTCATCTTCAAAAGGGGATGAAGGTCGTCGGGGAGGCGGAGCACGGCTTTGAAGCGGCCGAGAAGGCGAAGGAGCTCAAACCCGATGTGGTCCTCATGGACTCGCAGATGCCGGTCTGTGACGGTCTGAAGGGGATCGGCTTGGTCCGGGAAGCCCATCCGACCGCCAATATCATCATCCTCGCCCTTTCGGATGAAGAGTCGAATATCTTCGCCGCCATGCGGGCGGGCGCCAAGGGATTCATCTATAAGAACATCGATCCGGAGAAGCTCTACAAATGCGTCTCCCTGGTCCATCGCGGGGAAGTGGTTTTGCCCAGACAGATGGCCTCGAAGCTTTTTACCTCCCCCTACATCACCTCCTCGGCCCCCTCTACGAACCATGGTCCGCTGACCCCCCGAGAGCGGGAAATCCTCAGTTGTCTCGGTGAAGGAGCCAGCAATAAAGAAATCGGAGCGACCTTGGGGATCTCGGAACATACGGTCAAAATCCATTTGCGGCACATCCTCAAAAAATTGCACCTCACGAATCGCGTCCAAGCGGCGATCTTTGCCCTGAAAGAGCGGACGTTGCCGCCGGAAATGCCGTTGCGGACCGATCCGAGAGGAGAGGGGACCGTCCCCGCCGAGTAACCGTTGAACCACTGTGGCTCCACCGGAAGGCGGATGTCGATCGCGAAGGGCCGCCTCGTTTCTTAATCTCGATTCATCTTAAATCGATCCCCATGGACGACGTCAGCAACGCGCTGCAGAGCGACCACTGGCAAGGATTGTTGCAAATCGCCAATCACCTCTTTCAGGTGCGGCGATTCAATGAAGCCCTCTATCATGTGGTCCGGGAGGTTGCCAGCCGGATGGAGGTGCTGCGCTGCTCGATTATTTTTGTCGACGATCGGAAAGAGATCGCCTATGTCGTGGCGACCCATGAGACGTCGGAGATAAAGCGGATCCCGCTCGATCTGAAAAAATATCCGGAAATCGTTCAGGCGGTCCATGCGAAAGAGCCGGTCTTTATCCCGAACGTCTCGCAGGATGTCATGATGGCCCCCTTCCAGGGGGTCTTTCGGCAGATTTCTCTGCAATCCGTTCTGGTGCACCCTCTGATCCAGGGGGAGAAGGTTCTCGGAAACCTGATCTTAAAAATCTCAAGCCCCCGCGTCCTCACCCACCAGGAGCTTCAATTTGTCGTCTGGGTCTCCCGATTGGCCAGCAGCGCCATTCGGAATGCGCACCACTACGAGACCCTGCTTGAAGAGAGGGATCAGCTGGAGCGACTGGCGATGATTGATTTTCTGACCGACACCTACAATCATCGCTACTTCAATGCCCGATTGGAAGAAGAATTTAACCGGGCGATTCGTTATAATCTCTCCCTCTCCGCGATCTTGCTCGACATCGATGATTTCAAATGGGTGAACGACACCTACGGACATCGGCGGGGAGACACGATTTTGCGCGAGGTTGCATCGGTGATTAAAGGGACGATCCGGAAGACCGATTTCCTGGCGCGCTACGGGGGAGAAGAGTTCGTCATTCTCCTGCCGCAGACCGATCTCGCCGGCGCTTATCAGGAGGGGGAGCGTATCCGTCAAGCGGTCCGAAACCACTCTTACGGAGAGACGAATCAGACCAAGAGAATCACGCTCAGCCTCGGCGTCGCGACCTTCCCGGGAAGGAAGATCACGACGACCGATGACCTGATCCGCGCCGCCGATACGGCCCTCTACCAGGCGAAACGCCTTGGGAAAGATCGAATCGAGGCATTTGCCCCTTCCGAGTAAGCCCTCGACCCGTTTTCAGATCTCCATCAGGCGGGATCGGTTTCGAATCAAGTAGCGCAACCGCTCTCTCCAGAGGGGATTCCGGAGCGCATGGAGATGATACTGTTTCGATTCCCGGATCGAAAGCTTGATCAGGAAAAGGGGAAAGAGCTGAGAGAAAAGCCGCGGACTCAGCTCCCATTGAAAAAAGAAACGGGCCAAGCTGTCTCGAACTTGACGATGAAACCAGTGGTTCTTGAAGAAGAGATTCTCGAAGGAGCGGATCGGATCTCCTTCTTCCTGGCCGACCGGAAGGGACGAGAGGAAGAAGAAAAAATCATCAAACGGCGGTCCTTTTTTTTGGGAGAAGCTCCAATCGCAAATCGAAATGGATTGGCCGTCGGTGAGCATGTTCCCGGTCCAGAAATCGCCATGGTGGCCGGTGAGCGGAATCGCCGTCCGCGTCCACTCCTCCCAGCCTTTTAGGTGATCCTCCAAAAAGCGCTCCTCCGGAGGATCGGTCGGGTAAAGCGCGCGATATTGCGCGATCGGTCCCTTCACTTCTTCTTCGATCCACGCTTCGGTGATTTCCACCGTTCCTTCCTGCGTCTCTCTCTGGAATTGCAGCAACCAGGCGAGGACGCTCTCGACCATTTTGCCGATCTCCTTTTGGTGCGCGGCCCCTTCGTCGGGTCGCACCAGGGAGGCAAGGCTCTGGCCTTTCAATCCCGTCTCCACGAAGAGAAACCGTCCCGGATCTTCCCGACTCAAGAGCGGCTTCGGAACGGTGGAGCGAAAGGGGGCGGAGAGGCGATGATAGAAGTAGAGCAGATTCTCATACTCCTGGGTCAGCATCGAGACCGTCTCGGCATTCCGGGAGACCTTCACCACCCACCTCGGGGCGGTCCCGTTTTGGTCGAAGAGCAAAAAGACCACAGGTTGTGCGGTGGGGTTTTTCTTCGACCCTCCCGTCTTGGTAAAGTAGAGGGCGCGGGGAGGAAAGAAGGGAACCTCCCAGCGGGGCCCGTTTTCGACAATGACCTTTTCGATCTCTTTAAGCATAAGGTCCCTCCTTCCAGGCCACGATGCTGAAGTGGGGGGAGAAGAAAGAGGTGGCCCCCATCGACGTTCCCCAGAGAGCCAGCTTCTTTTTGATTTTGCCGAGCCGGGAGCTCGGGGAGATGGCATGGTTGAGATAAAACTGCAACGGCGCGGGATGATCGAGCGAGACCAGCTCGACCGGCCGGTTATACCCCGGGACCGGCATGAAAAACTGGCTGTCGCCGAATCCCGACTCCGCCAGCAGCTTTCGATAGCCTTCCTTGCCGTACGTGTAGGTCCGATAGCTGTTGTAGGCCCGGCTCACCCGGTAGGGCTGCTTGAGGTAATACCGGCAGCAGAGATCGGCCATCCATCGGGGCATGAGGCTGGTGTACCTCAAGCCGCTGTGGTCCTTTTCGCCTAAAAAATTATCGAAGCCGAACCGGTTTTCAATCCCGATGTAGACGGCGCCCCCCGGCTTCAGCAGCCGGTGAAGCTGCTCCAGAAATCGTTTCTGAAGGACGCGGGGGTTCTCGTTATAATCGGCCAGACCGACCCATTCGAGATAGCCGTTCACGATGATGAAGTCGAACGTTTCCGGAGCGAAGGGGAGGGTGAGCCCGCTGGCGATCGCCACCTCCATGTTGCCGAGCCGCTCTTGAGCCCGGCGGGTCTCGATGAATTTGGCCCGCTCCGCGATCAGCTCGACCGCCGTGATCCAGCCGCAATGGGGTTGCAGCCCGAACGAGATCGTCCCGAAGCCGGCCCCGACATCGAGCACCCTGGAATGAGGAAGGAGCGGGAGGACGAAGCGAAAATCGGCCCTCGCCTCGTCGGTCATGTAATCGTAAATGTTGGGGTAGGGCTGGGCGACTTTTTCCTCGAGCGCCTTTTTCCACCCGATCTTTTGCGCCAGCTGATTGACCTGGATCATCTCCGCTTCCGGGATCTCTCCCCAGTAGTAATCGCTTGCGGCGAAGCAGGGGATCCCGTCGATCTCTTTCCAGGCGTATCGGCACTCTTTGCAGGAGAGGGTGCCGTCTTGCGGAAGGGGATGGAAGCAATGAGGACATGCAAGGGTGGAATATTTTTCGTTCCGTCGGGCTGCATGCTGCGGCAGCTCCTTCTTCAATGCGCTCTGAAACATCACGCTACCTCATAATAGTGAAAGCTGTTGGATGTGGAGGGAAAGAGTTCTACCGCGTCTCGGAACGGTCTTCCTCGAAAGAAGAGGAACGCTCCGTTCGCGAACAGGATTGTTAGTTTGCAAGGAGTGTACCGGCCGCTTTACAATTTTTTTACATTCTCTTCACGGCAGAAGCCGCTTTGGCCGGTTCGAG
>SCUR01000479.1 GCA_004297235.1 Candidatus Manganitrophaceae bacterium
GGCCGGTTGGCGGCGATTGTCCTGATCGCCGCCGTTCTCTTGGGAGTCAGCATTGTCCGCCTGAAGCGGCGGATGGGATAGGAATGCGTAGGGGTTCAACATTGTTGAGCCCCTAATATAAGAAGGGAGGTGGAGAAATGGAAAAAGATCCGGTCTGCGGCATGCTGGTCGACCCTCAACGGTCGGCCGGTTCCCTGATCCAGGGCGGCAAGACGTACTATTTCTGCAGCCAGAGCTGCCGGGCAAAGTTTGAGAAAGAGCCGACCCGTTATGTTTCCAAAGACGCCGGGGAGAAGATAGAGAAAAAGTAACCCCCCTGAAAAATGTCCGACGTCGGCCAGACATTGTCGATAGGAAGGAGCCAGCAGAAATGAAGACAAGCATTATCGAGGTCGGGTTCATTCTATCCCCGCTCAGCGCGCGCGGCGTGGAGAAGCAACTGATGCGCCTTCCGGGGGTCCATCGGGTCGAGATCAACCCTGCGGCCGACAGTGGTACCGTCGTCTACGACGAAGCGGTGATCGACCTCAAGACCATCAAAGAAAAAATAAGGGAGTGCGGTTTTCACTGCCACGGAGAGATGGTCCCCAAACACATTTGCGCGCCGGAAGATCCGGAGGTGGAAGCGGCGATTCCGGCGCCCATGGCGATCCACCGGGAGCATGCCGCCCATGCGCCGGCCGAAAAGGCCGCTCCCGCTGCGGCGGCCGAGATGGCGCACGAGATGGGGCATGGGCCGGGGATGGATCTTGCGGAGATGGCGCGCGATATGCGCAACCGCTTCTGGATCGCGCTCATCTTCTCCATTCCGCTTTTTCTCTCCGCTCCGATGGGAATGGAGATGCTCCGACTGTCCCCCCCTTTCGGGCTGGAGCTGAATGTCTGGCTTTTTCTTCTGGCGAGCGCCGCCATACTCTATCCCGGCTGGCCGTTTGTGATCGCGTCTTACCGTGCGATCCGAAACGGCGTGCTCAACATGGCGGTCCTCGTGGTCCTCAGTGTCGGAACCGGCTATCTCTTCAGCGTCGGGGCCACCTTCTTCTTCGACGGGGCGCAGTTCTACGAGGCGGCCTCGGTCCTGCTGGTCTTCATTCTGCTCGGCCACTGGCTGGAGATGCGGGCGCGGGCAGGGGCGTCTGATGCGATCCGAAAACTGATGGATCTCGCCCCCCCAAAGGCCGCGGTGATCCGAGACGGCCGCGAAATGGAGATCCCCACCGCCGAGGTGCTTGTCGGCGACCTCGTCGTCATCCGACCGGGGAACAAGATCCCGGTCGACGGAGAGGTGATCGAGAGGGAGTCGGTCGTCGATGAGTCGATGCTGACCGGCGAGTCGATGCCGGTGAAGAAATCGCCGGGCGACACCGTCATCGGCGCCACGATCAACAAGAGCGGCAGCTTCCGCTATCGCGCGACCAAGGTGGGCTCCGACACGGCGCTCGCCCAGATCGTAAAGCTCGTTCAGGAGGCGCAGAACTCGAAGGCCCCGGCGCAGTTGCTCGCCGACCGCGCCGCCCAGTGGCTCGTCGCCGCCGCCATCGGGATCGGTCTTCTGACCTTCGCCGTCTGGTATGGCTGGATCGGCCAGACGCTCCTCTTCGCGATGACGCTGACGATTACCGTCTTCGTCATCGCCTGCCCCGACGCGCTCGGACTTGCCACCCCGATGGCGGTGATGGTCGGGACGGGGCTCGGCGCGATGAATGGTATCCTCTTTAAAAACGCGGCGGCATTGGAAGAGGCGACGAAGCTTGAGGTGATCATCTTCGACAAGACCGGGACGCTGACGATGGGTCAGCCGGAGGTGGTGGAGGTGGTATCGGCGCCGGGGCGCACGGCCGATGAGGTCTTGGCCTTGGCCGCAGCGGTGGAACAAGGCTCCGACCATCCCCTGGCCCAGGCGATTCTCAGACGGGCAGGAGGGATTGAGAAGAGGTCGGTCAAGGGCTTTACAAATATCGAGGGGAAAGGAGCGCGGGCCGAAGTGGCGGGCCGGACGGTTTTTCTCGGCAACCGGAGGCTCATGGACGAAGAGAAGATCGTCCTCTCCGGCCTGGAAGAGGCGGCGGATCGAATTCAAGGGGCGGGCAAAACCGTCGTCCATGTCGCGGAGGAGGGACGGCTTGTTGGATTGATCGCGATTGCCGACGCCCCCCGGCCGACGGCCGCCGAGACGGTGAAGAGACTCAGAGAGCGGGGCGTTCAGGTCGCCATGCTCACCGGCGATAACCGAGGCACGGCCGAGCGGATCGCGTCGACGCTTGGAATCGAGATCGTCCTGGCCGACGTTCTTCCGGGACAAAAGGCCGACAAGGTTAAAGAGCTGCAATCGCAGGGGAAGCGGGTCGGGATGGTGGGAGATGGGATCAACGATGCTCCGGCGCTGACACAGGCCGACGTCGGCTTCGCCATCGGCGCCGGGACCGACGTGGCGATGGAGAGCGCCGATGTCGTATTGATGAAGAGCGACCCCTATGATGTGGTCGGCGCGATCGAGCTCTCCCGCGCGACGCTGCGCAAGATGCGTCAGAATCTCTTCTGGGCGGTCGCTTACAACGTGATTGCCTTTCCGCTCGCGGCGGGGGTTTTCTATCCAATCACGATCAGCCCGGAGGTGGCGGCGCTCTCGATGTCGGGGAGCACCGTTCTGGTGGCGATCAACGCCATGTTGCTGAGGTGGACCCGGCTCGAAGGGGTCCGGAAGAGCGTTCGGACAAAACAGGAAGCGGACCGTCCCTCGGGCCACACGCATAGATAATTCGATAGCAGGATACGATGCGAGATAGACCTGGTTCGATAAAAGCGTTCTTCTGGAAAGTTTTCATCCGGGCGCGCTGGCTCCTCAGCTTCTCTGGAAAGAAAGGCGCGGAGATCGGGGCTCGAACGCCCGACTTTAGGCTGCAAGATCTCTCCGGGCGATCGTTCACCCTCTCTGATTCTTTCCCGAAGAAGGCGATAATCCTCTGGCTCACCAACCTCTGCTCCAGCTGTGAGGAGCGGATTCCATTGCTGGAGCGGATTTACGAGGCGAACCGCGGTCGGCTGGAGGTCTTCGCCCTCTCCACGCTGGGGGAGGATCGCGCCACGCCGGAGCGGATTCTTCGGACACATCGGATGACCTTTCCGCTCCTTTTGGATCCGGGCGATTGGGTCGGAAAGACGTTGGGCCTTTCCCATCCCGTGGGGGCCTGCCCGCTCTATAATCTCCTGGTTCTCGACACCGCGGGCGTCATCCGGTTCAAAAGCCATCTCTCGGCGATCGGTGATGAAACGTTTTTGGACGCCTTGAGGTCGGTCGATGCGATTGCGGCGGAATCCGGTTTTAGGGAAGAGGAGCGATACAACAAAAACGGAACGTGATTTT
>SCUR01000480.1 GCA_004297235.1 Candidatus Manganitrophaceae bacterium
GGGCGTAAGCGATGCCGATGCCGGCGCAGACGAGCGAGAAAAGTATGACGAGCGACGTGTTCTCCATGGTGTTCTGTTCTCCTATATTGAAATAAAAAACAAACCGGCCCTCTAAATAAAAAAGAGAAAGCCGATCAACAAAAAGAGCGGTATCAAGACGGCCATCGAATACTTCATATAGCCTAAAAAAGTCGGGACCTCAACCCCCGACTGCTCGGCGATCGTCTTCACCAGAAAATTGGGAGCGTTTCCGATGTAGGTGACGGCGCCGAAGAGGACCGCCCCGGCCGAAACCGCTTTCAGGTAAAGGGCGTGCTCTTTGACAAAAAGAGCGACATCCCCCGCCGCGTCCATATTGAGATGGTGAAGACCGAACGCGGCGCTCAAGAAGGTCAAATAGGTGGGGGCATTATCAAGCGTCGCCGAAAGGAGCCCCGTGATCCAGAAAAACTGATTCACCGTCGAAAGCCCGAGCCCGGCGGCATTCGACTCAAGCCAGTCGAGCGTCGGGATCATCGTCATGAAAATGCCGAAAAAAAGAATCGCCACCTCTTTGATCGGAAGAAAGTTAAATCCGTTCCGTTCCAGGATCTCCTTCTTCGATAACTTATAACCGGCCGCCGCCGAGACGATCAGAGAGATCTCCCGAAACGGGGTCGGCTGAAACAGCGAGACGAGAATCACCCCCAGGAATAAAAAGTTGATCCCCCCCTCAATCCAGATCTTCTTTCCCGGCGCTTCCGTGGCCTCGTCGCTGAGCGGCGTTTTCCGGTCGATGAAATAAAAGAGGGTCAGCAGGATCGCCACGCTCGTCCCCCAGATCGGCCAAAGCGACTTCAGCGGCCAGAAAAAAGGGATCCCCTTCAGGTAGCCGAGAAAAAGGGGGGGATCCCCCACCGGCGTGAGCAGGCCGCTGACATTCCCGACCACGAAAATAAAAAAGACGATATGATAGCCGCGCACCCGCCCCCGGTTGATCCGAAGATACGAGCGGATCAGCAGCACCGAGGCGCCGGTCGTTCCGACGAGGTTCGATAAAACCGAGCCGACCAGCAAAACGGCGGTATTCACCAGCGGGGTCGCCCGCTTCTCGATGTGCACCCACACCCCGCCGGTCACAATATAGAGCGATCCGACCAGGGCGATGAAGCTGATATATTCTTCCAGCGTATGCCAGAGCCGGCCGGTCTCCCGGAGCCCCACGGCATAATAAACGGCCACCAGCAAGCCCAATCCGACCGCGACGGGAGGGTAGTTGTGTTCCCACCACTCCCGATGGACGAAGGGGGCCACCGCGATCATCGTCAGCAGCAGCCAGAAAGGGGTCATCCAGAGCGGATGAACGGCGGTGGAGGCGATCTCGCTTGCGGCCCAGAGCGGCTCCGTGGCGCCGATGCCGAGGACCATCAGGAACCAACCTCTTCGCTTCATCTTCTCCCGGGCGTCAAAACCTTGTATCTTAAGAATAAATTTCCTTTCTTGTCAAGGGATTTTCTCGCTTCGCCTTGTCAGTGGAAGCGAATTCGGATAGAATGAAACCCCATTTCACCTCTGGGAGAAAAAGTGTGACGAATGTGGCGATTATCGGCGGCGGGCGGGGCGGGACCTCCCTCATTGAAATTTTCTATAACGATCCGCTCGTCCGGATCGTCGGGGTGGTCGATGTCGATCACAACGCTCCGGGGATCCGTCTGGCTCGAAAGCTGAAAATTCCGGTCACGCGCGACTACCGAAAACTTCTCCGCTCGAGAAAGGTCGATCTGGTCATCGACGTCACCGGGGATAAAGCGATTGAAGAGATCCTCCAGGCCTCCCGGCGACCGGGGGTTGCGGTGATCGGCGGGCCGTCGGCCAAGTTCATGTGGCAATTGATTGAAGAGCGAATCAAGAGTAAAGAGGAGATCGAGCGGCACCTGCTGGAGTATCAATCGCTTTATCGACTCTATGTCAAAGAAGTGGAGCTCGCCATCGCCGAGGAGCGGACCCGCATTGCGTGCGACATCCATGACGGTCTGGTCCAGACCCTGGTCGGGCTGAACTACCGCCTCGATTATTGCGCCGATCAATTGGAGAAGAACCCGGCGCTCACCCTTCGATCGATCCAGGAGACCAAATCGCTCCTCAAAGAGGCGATCTCCGAAGCAAGAGAGGTGATCTTCAATCTGCGGCCGATCTACCTCGACCGCGCCGGCCTTCTTCCCTCCCTTAAAAAATATTTGAAGACGTATGAGCGGCAATACCAGATCGAGACGCGCCTGGAGACGTCGGGCAACGAAGCGCCGGTCCCGTCGCAGGCGAAGATCTTCATCTTCCGGATTATTCAGGAAGCGCTCGCCAACGTTCAAAAACATGCGCAGGCCAAACGGGTGGAACTTCGGATTGAAATCCATCTGAAGCGGCTCACCGCCGCGATTACGGACGACGGCATCGGCTTCGACTTCAAGTTGAACAAGCGCGACCAGCCCGCCTCCAACTCCTTCGGCCTCAAATCGATCATGGAGCGGGCGCGCCTGTTGGGAGGAAAATCGGAAATTGTCAGCCGCAAGGGCCAAGGGACCCAGGTCCGGATCGAGATTCCTCTTTCGAAGGAGGAAGAAGGGTGAGCAGAATCCGGATTCTCATCGCCGATGATCATCGGGTGGTTCGAGAGGGACTCGCCGCGATCCTCAAGAGTCGAAGCGACATGGATGTGGTGGGCGAAGCCACCAACGGGATTGAAGTGATCGAGAAGGCCAAGGCGCTCAAGCCCGATGTCATCCTGATGGACATCTCCATGCCGCAGATGAACGGGGTGGAAGCGACCCGATCCATTCGAAAGCTCTATCCGGAGATCGGGATCGTGGTCCTCACGATGCATGACGACGAGGCGACGATCTTCGACCTCGTTCGGACCGGGGTGCACGGCTATCTTTTGAAAGACGCCGATTCTTCCGAAATTATCAAAGCGATCCAATCAATCTATAAGGGGGAGTCGTTGATCCATCCCTTAATTGCCCGAAAGCTCTTGGGGGAATTCCCGCTTCTGGGTCGGTCACGGGCGAAGGAGGCGCCGCGCCAAACCTACAATCTGAGCGCCAGGGAGGTGGATGTTCTGCGGCGGGTCGCCAAAGGAAAAACCAATAAGGAAATTGCCGGCGAGCTGCGGCTGAGCGAAAAAACGATCAAGAATCATGTCCGGAACATCTTTCACAAGATGAGCGTCTACGATCGGACCGAGGCGGCGATGAAAGGGGTTTCGGAAGGGATTATCGATCTGGAGCAAAGCACTCCGGAAGATCGAAGCGGAAGGTAGGGGCAGGGAAACCCTGCCCCGTAAGACGGCGCTTAGCCTTTCGCGATCACAATTTCCTTCGCAAGGAGCCGATCTCCTTCCGTTTTGAACGTGACCACCGCTTTGTCGTGGACCTTCACCCCTTCCAGAACTTTGGCCGAGGCAATGAACCGGATCGGCTTTCCCGTCTCCGCATCGACCAATACCAGCGCCCCCTCCGGCGTATTGATCGCCTGGACGACGCCGACATGTTTATCAGGGCCCATCGAGGAGCAGGCCCAACCCAATCCGGCCCCCGCCGCTGAAATCGTAAGGGTCAACAACAACGCTCCCCAAAATAAATTTTTCCGATGCATCTCTCACCTCCTTTGTTTTTTCAAATCGTATCCTTTTCAAACCGACGAGTCAACGGTTTTTAAAGAGCGCTGCAACCTACGAAATGCCGGGTAGGTGAAACGGTTGCTCCTTTTTGATGAAAAAGAATTCACTTTGTCAAAAAAAAATGCACGCACTTCGCAAAGGATTGGTCTTTCGGCGGCTCGATCGTCGGCCAGAATACAGGCTCGACATGGTTCACTCCTTGCATCTATCCTTAACTCGTGATGGAAATCGGTCTTACATTTGAATTTCGATTTGGAGGAGACGATTGACACCCAAGCCGATGCCGGCCGTGGTGCTGGGTGAGATAGGCCTTTTACGTTGTCTCGGGGAATGGGGGGTTCCTTGCGTGGTGGTCGCCTGCAACAAAGACCATCTGGCCTTTGCATCGCGCTACTGCGTGGAATCGGTGGTGGTGCCGAGCTTCGATCCGGACTGCCGCGAAACGCGCAACCTCTTACAGATCGG
>SCUR01000481.1 GCA_004297235.1 Candidatus Manganitrophaceae bacterium
CCGAGGATGAAGACCCCCGACCGGATGCGCGGATCGAGCCCCGCGACCAGGCTGCCGACGACGGCGCCCTGGCTGATCCCGAAAAGGCCGATCCGGGCGCGATCGATCTCCGGTTGGGATTCCAGCCAATCGATCCCCCGCAGGATGTCGACCGCGTAAGCGTGAAAATAATCTTTAAATCGTTGGAGGGCGACCCGGCCGGTTTGGCTGCGCGGGATAATCACGCTGAACTCGCCCCGGCTCTCATATCGGAGAACGGCGAACCGCTGTTCGGCGAGGAAGCGGGCGAAGTGTTCCGTGAAGAAATCCCCCTCGGTGATCGGCAGGATGATGACGACCGGGAACGGCCCTCGTCCCGAGGGCCGATAAAAATAGGCGTGGACCTCTTTTCCGGATTCGATTGAGGGATAGGTGAGTTTTTGGAAGGTGTAGGCGATGTGATTCCGCTCCCGACCCAGATGAGGCCGAAGGCCTGAAGAGGGGATCGATTGTCCCGGGCGCTTCTCTTCCAGACCGGGGGGGAGGAGCCTGAGATCGTTCTGGGAGGAGGCGAGGAGGGGAAGCAGCGGCTTCCGGAAGGGCTGGAGCCGATCGGTCTTGCAGGCGTTTGTTTCCGGGGCGAGGGCCCCCTCCCCGATTTTTTTAGGAGGAAGGGTGACGCTGATGCAGCCGAAGAGGAAGAGAAACAGCGTGTAGTAGAGGGTGTTTTTAAGCAGGGGGAGCATGGGGCCTCTCCTTTCCGAATCTCATTGATGCGGGTTTAAAAAACAATGATATCTCCCCATCCAATAGGGGAGAAGATAATCGACCCCCGCGAAGCGGGTCCGGCCGTCCCCCCCTCCCTGGAGGCGGTACGGGTTTTCTTTCCACTCGAATGAGTCGGTCGGACGGTCTTGAATCGGCACCGGCCTGCACGATTGGAGTCGCCCTTGCCGGTCTCTCCAGTAGGACCGGCAGAGGTCTCGGCGTCCGCTCCGGTCGATGAGGGTGTTTCGCTTCGCGTCCGGAAAATAAAAGAGGGTCTCCGTCGCCCGCCGCAAGGCCGCATCGTCCCGCTCGCCGGGGAGCAGCGCCTGAGCGATGAAGGTGAAGAGAGGATTGGCCTCCACCCGGACCGCCTGCCACGCCCGCCGGAGCCCCCTTCGGTAGGCTCGCAGAAGGGAGGGATCTTCCTCCCGCCGCAAAAGCGGATAGAAGGCCAGGAAGGCGAGATTGTTGTCGGAATGATTGGTCCCGATCAGGTATTCCCACCACTTGTCCCGCGCGGCCGCCGCGCGGAGGGGATATCCCATTACGGTGAGGCGGCGATAGGCCTCCTCGAATCGCCGCTCTTCGGTGAGGCGGCAGGCCGCCTTCATGATCATCAACGCGATCAGGGCGTTGAGGTCTTCGGTAAAAAAACCGTCGCCGAGATCGCCATGTTTCGTCCTTCGGCCGTCGAGATCGACAATCTGCATCCGATGATCGAGCAGATGTCCGGCGATCGCCGCGACATCCTCGGCGATCTGCCGGCGCAGCGAAGGCTCCTCGAAGAGATCGAACGCGATCGCGTAGCCGAAGAAGAGGCCGTCGACCTGATCGACGCTGACATCTCCCAGCCAGCGATAGCCCTGATAGTCTCCCTCTCCCTGATGCCATTCCCCCTCCTCTTGCGGCGCGGGGGCGGCGGCCCTTCGGAAAGCCCGCGCCGGGAGTCCCCGCTTCCCGGTGACTTGCAGCAGCAGGTGGAGCGCATTGAGCGACGCGGTGAGGCGCTGCGCGGCTTCCCTCTCTCCGGTGACCTTCCATCGAAACGCTTCGGCGGCGACGTAACAGCCGGTCCAGATCGCCGCATCGGCGAGGCTCAGCGTCGGCGGTCCCTCTTCTCGAATCCGATAGATCACCAGCCCCTCCGGGGAGAGGTGCCGCTCCCCCATCTGCCGGTCGTGCTCGCGCGCTTTGCTCAATAAAACCTCCGCTTCCGCCGGCGCCGGCCGCGGCGGAGGGAGCGAGGCGAAACGATCCCGGAAAAACGGCAGGCTGACCGCGGGCCGGCAGGCGCTCGTCAGCGCCAGAAGCGTGCCCTCCAACAACAGGGTCGATAGAAAGCGCCGCCGGTTCATTCGATTCCTCGCGACCCCGCCCGCCCGGCCGCTCCCGGAGGCGCCGGCGGGAGGGGAGGGGGCCCGCTCATCCGGTCGATCAGCCGCTCCACGACTTCCGTGAGGTATTCTCCCATTTGCGGACCGTGGAACGAGACCCTCGCCTCATAGGCGTCGGTCCGATAGAGGTCGTGCGGAAGCAGATAGCCGATGTAATCGTTGGCGAAGCCGACGATGATCGCCTCCATTCCCCGCTGGCGGGCGTGCGCCTTCATCTTTTCCCCCAAGACGACGCTCAGGTCGGCCGGAATTCCGATCAAGAGAATCGGGCCGATCCGGATCGTCTGGAGGATCGTTTCGGAGTCGAAGAAGGGGGCGGCGAGGAACGTGGCGAGCCGGCGGTCGGGACCGACTTTGACCTGCGGCGGCGGAAGCGCGATCGAAAGGGTCTCGGCGCTGAGGGACCAGACCGCTTCGGGGAGGATGCGCCGTGATTCGCGGACCTTCCGGGCCAGCGCCCGCCCCATCGCCTCCGCCCGCTGGAACGCGTCCGATCCCTCGGGGGGATGGGGGGTCTGGTCGGCGACCGACCCGGCGGTGAAGAGGACGACCCCTCCCTCCTCTTCCAGGGCCGCTTCAAAGAAGCCGGGGTAGTCGCCGGAGAAGGCGAGATTGTCCGGCTTGAGGACCGTGGCGTGGGCGGAGAAGTTGACGATCGCGGCGATCCGTTGCCCCACCTCGCCGAGGAATTCAACAAAACGGAGCTCGGGATCGACCGGGCCCGAAGGGATCATCCGGTTGCGGATCCATTCCGGGGCGGCGGCGACGCCGTGGCTGATCCGGGCCGGCTGGAGGGCCTCGTTCGCGTTGAGCGCCGCCTCGGCGATCGTGTCGGTCGCCTTCTCGAAGAAATCGCGGTCGAAGGGGCCCGCCGCAAACTGTTCCAAGAAGCCGCTCGACAGGGCTCCCGGGCCGGAGTGGGTGTGCGTGGCGGAGATCATCAACGCATGGGAGGGAAAGGGCCGCTTCGCCCGGATCTTCCGCAGGACCGCCTCTCTCATCTCGTCGGTGACGGCGAGGAGGTCGACCGAGATCAGGACGACCCGCTCCTCTCCCAACTTGAGCGCGAGCGCCCGGGCGAAGAGCGGTTCATGAATCGCTTTCGCCGTCCAGATCCGCTTCCCGTATCCGGCCATCGGAAGGCCGGGGGCGAGGGGAAGCGCCGCCTTCGCGGCGCCGGCGAGGAGCACGGCTTGGGATGCGCCCGCCGGCCGGGGCGGTGGGACCTGATCGATCTCCGAAAGGGTGCTCCGGTAGAAGTCGGCTTTGTCGAGCGGGATGTCCCGAATGGCGAGACAGCCCGATAGTAGGGCGCCGAGGAGGAAGAGGAGGATTCGTGGGGAGAGGTTCTTCATTTGCGTCGGCTCCTTTAAAGTTTTACTCCTCCCCTTTGTAAGGGAAGGAGGGGTGGGTAGAAGGAAGACCCGTATACCGGCGTACTTTCTACCTCCCCTCCCCCCTCCTGACCCAGGAGGGGTTTAAGATCGTTTCTTCCGTCTCGGCCGTTCTTAATTCCTCGTCTCCCTTCAGCAATGCCATCAGCGCCGCCACCACCCGCGGCGCCATCTGGGAGCCGGCGGAGACGATCTCTTCGTAATGATCGTCGTCGCCGCAGCGGTCGGTTCCATATCGGAGCGACGGTTTGAACTGCGGGGGGACGAAGTCGTTGGCCGGGACGATGTAGCCGAGCTCGTCGTTTCCCAGCCCGAGGATAAAACGGTATTCACCCGCCATCTTCTCTGCCAGCGCCGGCTCCGGCGGGATCTCGGGATGGGCGGGGCCGATCCGCTCTTTTCCATTCCCCCCCAGCCTTCGCTTCCGATCGGTGTAGGCCCAGCAGCGCTTTTTCTCTTTCAGATGCCCGCCGAGGGAGAGCTCCGGAAAGGGCTCGCCGGGGAGGGTCGCCAGCTGGGCGAAGATCCCCTGCGCCGTATAAAAGTTAATCAGATCGACCTCGGTCAGCAGATCGGTCCCTTCTTTTCCGGCCGCCTTCCCGTCACGATAAGTCTCCCTTTGGAAGAGGCCTTTGTCGTAAAGCCCGCGCAAGAAGAGATTGTCGAAAGGGACGAAGAGGGTGCGGGAGCGGAGCTCGATCCGGACGATCGGCGGGGAGGCGGGGGTGCGGAGCGCTTCCAGGGCGGTCCAGGCGGCCAGCTCGCCGATCCGCTGCACCTTTGCCCAGGAGCGCTCCGGGATCGGCTCCTGGTCGTCGTCTAACACAGAAATTCTCAGCGGGGTGAGGAGCCCTCCGACGCTGCCGCTGACGTAAATCGCAATCCCGCCGATGCCGGTGGCGCGCTTCCCCCCGACGGAGAATCCCCCCTCCTCGATCCCTTTCCGGAGATAATGGGGAAAGTCGGAGGTGAGGTAGGCGCTGATCCCGCCGGAAGTTTCGGGATGGGGGGACCAGTTGACCAGGGCGGCGATCGTCTTCCCGTCCAGATCCTCCGCCCGCATCACCCGGAGCTCGTCGTCGATGACGACCGGGTCGCGCAGGTCGTTGATCAGCGCCCCGAAGCGGGAGAGGGGACGGCCCTTCCCCCAGGTCAGTCGAGCGGGGCGGCGCGCGGCCCACGCCTGGCGGATCGCCCGCTCGCTCTGGGAAATGATCCACGCGATCGTCCGAGGGTCTTTCCCGTCGGTCGAGAAGTTCGGCCCCCAGAGGCCGAGGGTGTCGATCCCGCCATGGGTGTGGGTGCTGGCGACGATCACCTGTGTGAGCCCGAGGTCGGCGACCCCTTCCCGGATGCGGAGAACGTCGGGATAAGAAAAGCCGACGACATCGAGGGCGACGATCGCCAGCGTCGTCTCCCCCTGCTCCAACACCAGCGCCCGCGCCCAGAGGGGATCGTGCACGCCGGCGGCGGTGTAATAGGGTCCGCGGTGGAGGAACCCGGCGAGGAAGGGGCCGTCCCATTTTCCATTGCCGTTCAGATCGGTGAACGGCTCTCCCCGCCGCTTCGGGAAGGCCGGATCGGGGGCATCGTACCGGCCGTTTCCATTGAGATCTTCATACGGCTCCTGCCAAAGCCGGCCTTCCTCGTCCGCCGGGGTGATCGGCAGCGCCGCCGCCCCGGCGAGGAGAGGGGGGGCGGCCCAAGCGGGGGAAAAAGGAAGGAAGAAGAGGATCAGGAGCAATTCGAGTAGACCGAAGCGGTTCTGCGTTCGAAGGGAGATCATCGGAGGCCTCATCTTAAATAGATCGGATTCGAGTAGATCCAGGGCCACCACCGGTCGCCGCGGTGCAGAAGCCATTCGACGCGGTAGACCCCTTTCTCCTTTGGATAAAATGAGAGGGCGGTTCCTTCGGCGGTCTGGACGACCACGCCGTCTTTGATGAGCCGCCCTCTCCCCGGTTGAGGGGTGAGAGCATAGAGCTCGATTCCTTCATGAAAGGGGACTTCCTCTCCCATCCGCCAATCCCGTTTTTTGTCCTGGGCTCCATAGAGAAAGCCGGTGGCCTCTGCGAGGATATCGAACGCGATGTAGCCGCGTCCCGCCGCCAGGGCGTTCAAGAGGGAGGGGGGATCGAGCGCCGGGACGAGGAGGTGGGTGTTTACAAAGCGGAAGGAGCGGGAGTAGGGATCGAGCTGCCGGCCGAGGACCCGGACATTTTGGTGGGCGTCGTTTCCGGCCAGGCCGGCCAGGCGTTGCGACTGCGTCGCCTGATCCCAGAAGAGCAGCTCTTTTTCCGGCCGGTCGAGGATCGACAGGAAGACTTCATCCGGATAGCGGTTGAAGACAAAGAGGATGTCGACGAAATATTGAAAGTACCGGCTCTTGTGGTCGGTCGCATCATCGAAGATATCGTAGATCTCGATTCCGTCGAGCCCCGTGAGCCGCCGCCATCCCGGATAGGTCCGCGGATGGGCGGCGAAGACAAGCACCCCGTCGGCTTTCAGCCGGTCGACGACTTCCTGAAGGGGGAACTGCTTGTGATCGATAAACTCTTTCATTCCGATGGCCAGGAGCGAGGCCCGCTCCTGAATAATCTCCATCCCCCGAATTACCAAGATTTTTCCCTGCCAGCCCTCCATCCCCTCGGTGAAGATCTTCGGGTTGGTATGATCGGTCATGATGATAAAGTCAAGGCCCGCGTCGGCGGCGGCCTGGAGAATTTCTTCGGGGCGTCCTTGGCTGTCGTGCGAAAGATATGAGTGGACATGAATCGCCCCGCGGACGTCGAGGAGGTTTTCAGCAGAAGGCGGCTGGGCGGCGGGCGGGGAAGATGACAGCGAGCGGCGCAGCTTCTCCAGCGACTTCGTCGACGTGCAAGAAAGGGTGGCCGAGAGAAGGAGCAGGGCGGCGACGACTAGGCCCTTTCGGATGGTTCTCTTTTGTTTTGGAGTCATCAGCATGGCGTAGATCGGTCTGTTCGTTTGGGTGGCGGCGCATCCGTCTCCGGGGTGATGATTCCTATTCTAACGATCTACTGTCCCGCTTGCCGTAAGCTGGATTGCACGCGGCGCCATTGGGTGCGATTTTCTTGATTAATCGGGGAAGATATGTTAAATATTGAAAGCTTCCGTGGGCGTGTGGCGGAAACGGTAGACGCAGCAGTCTCAAAAACTGCCGAGGGAAGCCTCATGCCGGTTCGATTCCGGCCACGCCCACCATCTTTAAAATCTCTCCTTTTACTCCCTCGTTAATCAGAGGATACTCCTCTCTCTAAATCCACTTGGGATCGATTCCAGCCTTAGCAAGGGTCGTGAGGGATACCTTACCCGTTTTCGATTGACTGTGTCTATGATGGAGTCCTAAAATGGCGCTGTTTTTAGTAAAGCAGGCTAGGTTCCTTCAACTATCGGACAATAAAGTTATGATGAAATGGATCGTCGTCGGATGGGTTGCTCTCTTTGTGTTGGGATGTGCGGCGGCGCCCCTTTCGCCGGAGAAAAAGGAGAGGTTCTATCCGGCGGATTATGACAGGACATGGAATGCGGTTTTGGATGTGCTGAACGAACGGGTTCTGCCGCTGAG
>SCUR01000482.1 GCA_004297235.1 Candidatus Manganitrophaceae bacterium
GTGACATCCAGGACGCGGAACGGGTTGCGCAACGTGCCGGCTGACGTGGCGCAAGTCACACCGGGAACGTCGGTCGGGCCGAGCGTCGATGGACAGGTTCCAAAGCGCGTATTGCCGTCTTGGGTGGCCACTTGGCTGAGGCTGTTCGCAGGATTTCCCGGCACATTCTTGAAGCTGTAAAAGGCGCCGGCCAATGTGATCTTTGTGTCTTTGGTGACGCCGAGTTGGACCCCGGCCTGCTCGCCGAAGAGCCACTGGTCGTTGTTGTCGGTGGAATCTTCATCAAGGACAAGCTGACCGGCATTGACGAAGAGAACGATCGTGTCGGTCATTTTAAAGGTCAGGTTTTGGGCAAAGCCCTCCGGGGTCACGTCATCGTCCCAAACGATATCCGAAGAATAAGCCCGATAGAACGGATTCGTCATCTTCCCGCCGGTGATCGACAGCCACCGGGCGGCCTTCCATTGCAAATAGGCCTGCTGGATCCAGAGCTGTTTTTGGCTGAAGAGATTGTCGAAGCTCTGATTGGTCGAAACCTGTTCTCCCGTTCCGGAGGCAAGCTGGAAGCCGACGAGAAGGTCGTCGATCTTCAGCGTGCTTCCCAGTCTCAGGCGGAAGCGCTGCCGACTCCGATCGATATTGGGCGAATCCATCATAAAGTTTTCTTGACGCAGACGAAGATCCCCCGAGAAGTTGATTCGATCGACCCACTTCGCAAATCGGGTCGTCTGGACGGAAACGGCCTCTTCCTTTGTAATGGTTCCCTTCTCGACCAACAACTCTTCCAACGTCTTTTGCTCCTGTGCGAAGCTCTCCATGCTCGACAGTCCTACCAGTCCGATCGCCGTCAGGCAGATTGCGATAAATCGGTGCATCAATTTTCTCCTTTCACATGTTTTATGACAAGTTGAGGTCAAAGGGAATCTCGCGTCCCTTTCAAAGTGCTCCCCTATAAAGGGAGCTTCATCATCCGATCGCCCGGGAAACTTCCCGGAGGATCGCTTTCTTTAAACTGATTCTTCGTTTTTTATTTTTTTGTGCCATGCTGTTGAACGATCCTTTCTTAAGATCGATTGTTTCTGTTTTTCCGTTTGGCGGGTTGCTGTTCTTCTATTCACCCGTCTTGATACAACTGCATCGTAGTCTTCCGGAATCACGGCTTCATTTCAGATCCGTTAAATCGTTGTTAAATCCGGGTCGGGACCGGTTCGAAAGAAGAAAAAAGCAGGATGCAACTTTAAGCGGAGAGAGACCCCGTCATTCAAGCGGATCGCCGGCGTCCCCTCTCCATTGAAGAAGACGCGCAGCGAGCTTCCTTGCGCCTGCTGACTGGCGGTATCGAGGTTGGAGACCTCATGGGCCCGGATCCCGAATTCGGTGAGATATTCATTCCAAGCCGATCCCGGATCGGTCGCGTCGGCGCGGTGACGGTGAGCGCCACCGTTCCTTGCCGGATCGGGCCGCCTGAAACGCCGCGAACGGAGATGGGGTAGGTTCCGGACGGCGTGGCGCTTTGCGTCGCGATGCCTAAGATCGATGTCCTGCTTCCATTGACCGGAGGGGCGACCGAGGCGGGGCTTACGGTGCAGGTCACGGCGATGGCCGCATTAAAGTCAAAGAGAGAAGAGAGGGTGATCGATGAAGAGGCGGTCCCGCCCGCCGTCACGGAGGCCGAAGCGGGAGCGTAATCCAGCTTAAAACTCGCCGTTCCCGGAGACCTCGCTCTGCGCAGCGTAGAAAGGTTCGATTGCTGTTTCAGGGAAGGAGAAGGGGCCGAACGATTTATCGATCATCCGCTGGTTCACCCGGTCGACAATCTGACAGCGATTTGTTAACGAATTTTTTACAGAGCCTTTATTCCAACGCAACAGCGCGCTGTTTAAATATCAGCATTCATCATCCGAATGAACCATTCTTGTCATGAAAGGAGGAACCGCATGATCCATCAACCCCCATTCCCGAATCTCTCCGGAATCGTCTTGGCCGCAGGAGAAGGAAAGCGGCTTCGCCCTCTGGTGCGACGATGGCGGGGAGATGATCTTCCCAAACAGTACGTCCCATTTACCGGAGATCGCTCCATGCTGGAGCAGACATTCAAACGGGCGGAGCGGCTCATTTCACCCGACCGGCTCTTCACCGTCGTCGATCGCAGACACCTTGTCTATCCCGAGGTGTGGCGGCAGCTCCTTTCCCGTCCGCGTGGAACGGTCGTCTTTCAACCTGAGAACCGGGAGACCGGGCCGGGGATTCTTCTTCCGCTGATCCATCTCTACAAGCGAGACCCCGAAGCGACCGTCGTGATCTTCCCGTCCGATCATTTTATTCGGGAAGAGGGGCTCTTCATGGATCATGTCGATCTGGCCGCGCGATTGATCTCGGAGGATTCCTCCCGCTTGATCCTGCTGGGAATACAGCCGAACGGACCCGATCCGGAGTATGGCTACATCTTGTCCGACGGCGAGATTCCCCGTCTGATCCCTTCCGGCGTTCGCCGGGTGACCCGGTTCGTCGAAAAGCCGACCCCCCGCGCCGCCTCGGAGTTGGTCCGCCAGGGAGGATTGTGGAATACCATGGTGATGGTCGTGAAGGCAAAACGGCTCCTGGCGTTGACTCGCAAAGCGGCCCCCGCGCTGGCCGATGCGTTTGATCAGATCCTCTGCACGATTGGAAATCCAGAAGAGTCCCACACCCTCGAACGGCTCTATCGGGATCTTCCCACCGTCAATTTTTCCAAGGGGTTATTGGAAATATTTCCCCTTCAGGACCCGGCGGCCGTGGCTGTCCTACCGGTCCGTGGCGTGTATTGGAGCGATTGGGGATCGATCCATCGGGTCGTCAGCGATCTGCGCGAGATGGGACAACTCGGCCGATATGGCTCGATTACGGAAGATGAATATTTAGTCGCCAGCTAGAAGCGGCTCGTCCTTTTTCACCCGTCGGTCACAACAGAGGAAATTCCCGCGTATCGGCCGACCTGAAAAGTAGCGCCTGCGATCGCTCTTTATCTGCAAACTCCTTCAAGGCCCCTCGTTTGCCCCCAGAGATTTAACCTCGTCGTTAAAAAATCTTAATCTCGTTGTAATTGCCCCCGGCGCATACTTTATCTAGATAGAGCTTAGATCGAGTATGAATTTTTCCTCCACCCAATATCTGGTTTTTATTTCTGCCGTCTTTTTGATTTATTGGCACACGCGCCGGCCGTATCAGAACCTTTTTCTGCTCCTGGCGAGCTATTTTTTTTATGCCTGCTGGAACGGGCGCTTCCTCAGCCTGATCTTTTTGGTGACGATCGTCGACTATCTCTGCGGCGCCCGCATCCATCGCGCCCGCTCTGCGGCTTCCAAAAAACGCTGGCTGGCGTTGAGTCTCGCCGTCAATATCGGGACGCTCGGCTTCTTCAAGTACTTCAATTTTTTCGTGGAGACGTTCGTCTCGGCGGCGCACTCGATCGGATGGCCTGCTTCCTTTTCAACCTTGAACATCCTCCTGCCGATCGGCATCTCTTTTTATGTCTTCCGCAGCATGAGCTACTCGCTCGATATCTACCGCGGAACCCTTCAGCCGACGCGCTCGTTTGTCGATTACGCGCTGTTCGTCTCGTTTTTCCCGCATCTGGCCGCGGGCCCGATCACCCGTGCAACCGAGTTGATCCCGCAGCTGGAAAGAAAGAGGGCGTTCAGCGGGGAAGATTTGGAAGCGGGGCTCACCCGGTTCCTTTGGGGCTTCTTCAATAAAACATTTATTGCCGATACGTTGGCGTTTTATCTTGTCGATCCGGTGTTTGCCGCTCCCGGAAAGTATTCTTCCGCCACCCTCTGGTTCGCGATGGTGGGCTACACCCTGCAAATCTACGCCGACTTTTCCGGTTATTCGAGCATGGGGATCGGGTCTGCGAGAATCCTCGGCTTCAGGCTTCCTGAAAACTTCGATCTTCCTTATATGGCGGTCAATATTTCGGAATTCTGGCGCCGCTGGCATATGACCATGTCGCGCTTCTTTCGAGATTACATTTATTTCGGCCTTGGAGGGAATCGGAAGGGAAAGGGGCGCGCGCTGTTCAACGTGGCGGTGACCACGGTTGCCAGCGGACTCTGGCATGGAGCCGGAATGACCTTTATTTTGTGGGGTGCACTCCACGGCCTCTATATCGTCCTCTATCACTTCTGGTCGGGGCGGTGGGCTCGGCGCGCGGAGCCGGCCCTATACAACCTCCTTCCGGCGTGGTTCTTTACCCAGGCGGCGGTCTGCCTGTCGCGGGTCCTCTTCCGATCGGCGGACCTGAGCACCGCATCGGTTTATTTTAAAGGACTGGTGAGCTCATCGGGGATGGAGACGATGGAAGTGCCGCCCCTGGTTTGGATGGCGATCTTCTTTTTTGTGATCGACCATGTCGCCGGCTGGATGGTCCAACGCAACCCGGGTCCCGCAGAGAGAATCCCTGTGTCGCTTCGGGCCATGGCCTATGCGGCGATGATCCTCTTTTTATTCCACGCGTGTCTTGAGAGTGCCAATGCATTCATCTACTTTAAGTTCTGAGAAGGCGATCGAAGAAGTCGCAATAGAAGAGATGAAAGAGGCGCCGGTCTGGCGGCGGCTGCTGCGGCTCCGGCATCTCTCTCCGGTGGTATTTCATACGGCGCTGTTTCTGCTGCTGGCGCATTTGATCGTTGCAGCCGTGATGCCGCTGTTGGTCTCGGATGAAATCTATTTGTCTCTCTATTTGGGCAAAGATGCCCGCGAGAGCACAAAAAGGTTCCTCGACGGCAAGCATCCCTTCCTTCTATACGATCCTATTTTAGGGTGGCGCAACCGGCCTGACGTAAAACACGATAAATGGATCATCGATGAACAGGGGGCTCGAACGACGCACCGGGTCGGCACCTCCTCTTCGAGAAAAAGATATGTCCTGTTTTTAGGGGACTCCTTGATCAACGGGAGCATGAACGTCTCAAACGCGGAGACCCTCTCGGCCTACATTGAGGACGCTTCGACCGAATCGATTAACTTTGCCACGATGCTGTATACACTCGATCAGATCTACCTCGACTATAAAGAGCGTCTCGGCCGATACAAAGTCGATGTCGTCGTGGTGGGATTGCCGGGTGAGGAGTCCACGCCGGGGCTGCTCAATCAGTATATCCCTTTCCGCGTCAGGGCCGAGAACAAGATGCCTTTTTTAAAGCCCCGCTTTGAAATGCGCTCGGATGCGCTTTCGATGCTGCCGGTCCCGTCCCTCCAGGTCTATGAGGGCTTATTAAAGACCCCCGCTCTCTTAAAGACGCTCGAGAAGACGGATGCCTATTACGGCGAATTCAGCGGATATAAACGGTTTGGTTTGATGCCGGGCTCGAACGTAATCTATTCCCTTTATAAAAAGATCAGAGCGGAGGCTCGGTTAACCGGGGAAACCGATGAAGGAATGCCGATCCTTAAAAAGTTGATCGATCGGATGGCCCTTCAAGGGCGCGAGCGCAATGCCGCGATGGTTTTCGTCGCCCTGCCGGATCTGAAGACGGTGGCCCCCCGCCTCTGGCAACGGGTTTTGCCGGATCGTTATGCGGCCCGGGTGAAGGAGTTGAAAGGGGAAGGATACACGCTTCTGGACGTCCGCCCCGCCTTACGCGAAAGCGGCCTCCCTCCCGAGGAACTCTTCGATGCCGACGGAGTGCACTACAGCAGCGCGGGCAACCGTATTATCGCCGCAGCGTTGAAGCGTGTCCTTGAGCATTTAGGCGAGGAGGTCTGTCTCGATTCTGAATCGAAGCGTCCGCTGGTGTAGTGTCTCGCGCTGATGCGATCTTATCCAGTTTGGTTCTCGCCGTCTGACTTTCGCCAAGATCCAATCGGCCTTCGCTGTCCGGACAAAGGACTGCACCTTGGGGCGCTCGTGCGTGGCGTAGTTGTCCGCGATCAGAGGTGGCTCCAACGCCGCAGATGTCTGCCGGTCGATGAGCTTCAGGAGCCTAATCCACTCCTGGTGGCGATGGCGTCTGATACACTTCGAGAGCACTTTTCCGTCCAGCGTCGGCAGGGCCGCAAAGAGCGTCGGTGCCGTTTCGCCTCCCCTCCGCCGCCCGCAAGATGATCTTGGCCCGTAGTACAAGCCGGGCCGGGGTACTTCGACCATGCCCAGCGCTGAAGGACCCCCCGGTTCGCCTCGTCGGCGAGCTGGGGGGCGTATCTTTACTTTCGATTTTTAATGGATTGAACGAGGTGGAATGGCGCGGTCATTATTCGGGCCTGACGCAGAAAGAGATCGGAGAGAGAATCGGGGCGGGCTACAGTCGGGTCAGTCGCGCGAGGAGCTCTGAGACAGCGCATGAGGGAGCGACCGGAGATTGAAAAAGCCGCAAAACAAGTGGAGCGAATCCTTGAAAGTTAAAAGTAAAGATGCGACCCCGTGCCTTATAATGGAGAGTAGAGTATTCACTAATTATGAAATTTATAAATCGATCAGCACCACACAGCGGTATGAGCATCTCACAAGACGAATCGAGGATGGGACGGAGCATTATGTTCGGATAGTTGAGCATAGAGAAGGGGGATAGAAAAAGGTGGGATCTTTCATTATCCCATTTAACTATCTTTGTGCCGATTCTTATTGACATCTTTTTTAGGAGGTGATAGCTTCTACTCCACGATAAAGCCATTAAGTTGATCCATTAATTAGGTAAACCCGGCAGGGAATCAACATAATGATGTTTTTAAGGGAAAGGTTATTGTTATCCCAACTTATGGAACCCCAGGGATTGTGATCTCTGGGGTTTTTATTTCTTAGAGGGTTTCTTTATCCGCATGGTTCCAGATAACCTCATCAAAAGCGCATGCGCCCTCTTTTGCAGTAAATCCAATAATCCAAAAGTATCTCTGAATTCAAAGGTTGTTTCTTCCTTCCTTTGCCTCCAGGTTCTTTTGCTCATCTTTGTCCTCCCTTCATTTTCCCAAGAGTCAACAGTTGGTTTAACAGAGAGACCTCTTAAAGATCACGAGGAGCGGGACACTCTCAGAGAGATGAGCGATTCCGCAACGGGACTTCTCAAGGCCCTTCAAAACGGTGAAAAGATTGCTCCTCACGTGGATGATCTTGTAAAGAAACAAGCGGACCTCCTTACGAAGGAGGATAATGAGATAAAGAAGACATTCCGAGAAATCGAGAAGAGTCTGAAAACGTTTCAAAATTTAAAAGAGGATTCTCCAGTTCTCTTGAGACATCAAGAAGTCTTAAGCGAATACAGCAAGAGAGTTCGCGAGTTAAACCAATCGATTGAAGCGATCAAAGAGGCATCCGAGAAAAAAGTCCGGCTGGAGGACTTCAAAAAGAAAGTGGAGGAGCTCCTTGAGCGAACGGAAAGATACCGCCCCAAAGAGGAATATCGCCTCCACTCAACCGGCCAACTTCCCTGGAAAACAAAGGAGCGGAAAGAAGTTCTGCTGCTCGGCGCCGTTTCGGATGCTCCTCAAGGAGGCGCGCCCCCAATAACACAAACTTCCCCTTCGGCCGATGATCTTTCCTCTACAATCGACGTACAGATCACCCCGGAGATCCAGGCCCTTGCCGCCAGCCTTAACGACCACCCCCTTGACATCTTCAGGCACGTCTACAATGAATACCGATACACCCCTTATTATGGTTCGATGAAAGGGTCTCTCGATACCTATTGGGAGAAAGAGGGAAACGATTACGACCTCGCCTCTCTCTTGATCGCCCTGCTGCGGGCCTCCGGCATTCCGGCCCGTTATGTCAAAGCCAAGGTCCAGGTGCCCATTGATCGAATACAAAAGTGGGTGGGGATCGATGATCCAATGGCGGCCCTTATTTACCTTGCCACCGCGGACATCCCATTGGTCGGTTTTAGACAGGGTGCACAAATCCGCTATGCTGAAATTGAGCATGTCTACGTCGAGGCATATGTCCCTTATTCCAACTATCGGGGAACGGGACAAGATGACCGGGGAAAACTTTGGGTTCCCATGGACCCGAGTCTGAAGGAATATCGAATTGTACAAGACGGGGTAGATCTGTTTGCCGAAATGGGAGTCGATTGGAAAACAATCTCGGATGAATATATCGGAGAGCTTCGCAATATCACCCCGATTGAATATTATCGCCAGAGAATCGAAAAGCAGATCACCCAAACCCACTCCGGTCAGTCTTTAGACAATTTAAAGAGATTGACCTCCCTTCAGACGAGGCAGTTCGATTTTCTTCCCAACACACTTCCGTATGCCGTGGTAGAGGTTCTCGACCGCTTCGCGCAGATTCCCCCGGAGCTTCGCCATAGAGTACGCCTTCAAATCCCCTCTATATTGGATCAGACCCTCAGCCTTCCCGAAATCTCCGGAAGACGGATCACTCTCACCTTTTCCGGCGCCACTGCGGATGATCAGGCGGTCATCGATCAATATGGCGGAATTTTCAAGGTTCCTCCTTACCTTGTTCGGGTGATTCCGATTTTAAGGATCAACGGGGTTAAAGTGGCCGAAGGGGCCTCTATGGAGACGGCGATCTCCTACTCTTTTACGATTGACTATACCCCTCCCGGAGGAGAGGCCGAGCGATTTGATCATCACATCTTGGCCGGAAGCTTCAACGCGATCGGCATCACGACCGGAAAAGTCCGGCCGGAGTTCTTGACCATTGCCCAGGTCGAAGAGAGCGAGGAGAGTTATCTTCCCAAGATGCTTCACAGCCTGGTGATGAAGTACCATCATCAAATCAATCAAAGCCGGGAACTGCTCAAAGACACCATGCGGATGCAGAGCCGGACTTTTATCATTGAGTCGTTGGTGTCGACATTTCAACAACGGCAGACGATTTTGGGAGGGATTCCCATCCGTTTTGAGTTCACCGGTTTTA
>SCUR01000483.1 GCA_004297235.1 Candidatus Manganitrophaceae bacterium
GGCCCGCTCATGCCTTCTGCTTCGAGGAGGCCGGTGCGATCTATGGGATCTCCCCGCAGTTGCTCTGGGCGGTCGCCAAGGTGGAGTCGAATTTCAATGCTTCCGCCATCAATCGGAATGCAAACGGCAGCCATGATGTCGGCCTGATGCAGATCAATTCGTGGTGGGTTGAGAGAGGGCTTCTGAGCCCGACACTCTGGCGCGCATTGGGGGATCCGTGCACTAACGTCAAGGTCGGTGCCTGGATCCTGGCGCAATGTTTTCAGCGACACGGGTTCTCCTGGGAAGCGGTCGGCTGCTACAACGCTACCAGCCCGCAGAAGCGGGCGAAGTATGCATGGAAGGTCTTCTTATCCCTTCCGAACAGAAAATAGAAACCGAGAGGGACAGTGATATGGAACTCTGGAAGATCTGGATTGTGGCGGCGATGGTGCACTTGATCGCGGGACTTTTGACCGTCTACGACTTATTTTTCATCGCCATGGGAATGGGGTGTCTGGCGGCCGCTCTGACTCATAAGAAGGGGTGGTCAATCGAGGTGCAAGTTATGGCCCTCTTTACAATCACGACCATCATTTTTCTAACTCTTCGGCTGCTGTTCTTAAAGTAGCTGGACTTGAATATCGGGATCAAGACCAATACCCGAACGGACCATGGAGAAAACAATGATGAAAAGAAGCGGGGTTCCCGCCGCCGGGAGATTCTGATGGGTTCCTGGCAGATCTGGATATTCACCGGAATCGCATTGTTCATCGTCGAGGCGTTTGTCCCCGGCTTCGTTCTGATGTTCGTCGGGATCGGATGTCTGATGGCGGGTCTTGCCGCCTATTTGGGGGCGGGGTATGACGTCCAGGCCGCCGCGTTATTGATCACAACCGTTGCGGGCTATCTGTCGATCCGGCCTCTTTTTATGAAGTATTTTTATGCCGCTCCCGGAAGAATCAGAACGAATGTCAAGGCTCTGATCGGAAAAAGCGGATTTGTTCTGGAGAGGATCGATCCCAGGACACGGAGCGGACGGGTTCTCATTGATGGGGAAGACTGGAAGGGGATCTCGATCGATGAGTCTGTCATCGAGGTCAATGAAAAGGTCCAGGTCATCCGGGTGGAAGGATCTAAATTGCTGGTGGAGCGACTCCCGGCGAGAGAGGAGAGGATCTGATGGGTACGATCATTATTATCGGGATGCTGGTATTTCTTCTTGTCCTGTTCGCCGCACAGGGTTTTCGGATCGTGCAGCAGGCGGAGACGATGGTGATCGAGCGATTGGGAGCGTATCACCGAACGCTCGACAGCGGGGTGAATTTCATCTGGCCGATCATCGATAAAGCCAGAGAGATCGAATGGCGGTATATCAAATCGGATGTCGACGGCAGGACGGTCATCAAGAAGGAGAAGATTACCCGGATCGATTTGAGGGAGACCGTTTACGATTTCCCCAAACAGAGCGTGATCACTCGCGACAATGTGGCCATTGAAATCAATGCGATTCTCTACTTTCAGATCACCGATCCCGTCAGGGCCATTTATGAAATCGCCAACCTTCCCGATGCGATTGAGAAACTGGCTCAGACCACTCTCCGGAACGTCATTGGCGAGATGGACTTGGATCACACGCTCTCTTCCCGGGATGAGATCAACCGGAGGCTGAAATCGATTCTGGATGATGCGACGGAGAAATGGGGTGTGAAGGTCAATCGGGTGGAGCTACAGGATATTCATCCACCGGAGGATATCATCGGGGCGATGAAGAAGCAGATGCGGGCGGAGCGGGACCGGCGCGCGGCCATTCTGGAAGCGGAGGGGAGCAAGCAGTCGAGGATTCTGGAATCGGAAGGGTTCAAAGAGTCCGAAATCAATAAGGCGGAAGGAGAAAAGAGGGCGAAGATTCTGATGGCGGAGGGGGAGGCTGAGGCCCGGATCAAAGTGGCGGAGGCGGAGGCCGCGGCTTTAAAGAGGATCAAAGAGGCGATTACGGCAGATCGGGGGAGCCCTGCGCAATATCTGATTGCGATCCGATATATCGAAACGCTCAAGGAGATGGTCACTGGGAAGGACAGTAAGGTGGTGTATATGCCGTATGAGGCGACGGGGGTCTTGAGTTCCCTGGGCGGGATCCGGGAGATTCTCGACGGGGTGAGCGCTTCGAAGAAATAGGGACGGTTAGTAATCAACCACATTCACAAGGGGGGCATCGATGGAGCAAGCAACCGTAACAAGAAAACCGAAAGCAAGAAAAGCCAAAGGGGAGAATAGCGTCTCGTTCGAGGGTTTCACGCCTCAAGAGCAGGCCTTGATCACGTTGGGGGCCGACAAGAAGAAGCAGTCGATCTCGGAATTTATGGCAGAGGGGGTTCGCTTCTTTATCCAGCAGACCGTGGAGGTCCGATTCAAGAACGGATCCTCTTCGGAGAGTTGACCCCTTTGAAGGAGAATGAAATGATGACACGGTCCAGCCGGGATGAGGGGATGCACAACCGCATCGCGCATGGTTCCTCTAGCTCGAAGGGAGAACGGCATGTCGAACCAGCGATCCCGTTTAGTATGTCCATTCCACTGATCCGCTGGTGGGCGGTATATGGGCATGCCCTTCTCAGGCAGGATCGAAGTTCAGGCAAAATGGGAGCGGCCGCTCCCGCAGAGGCCTACGAAAGGACTAAAGGGACCATGTTAGAAGGCATTTTGGCCCTTTCGTATTTTGTGTTGGACAACATCAAATGCTCGCAACTGAGCATGCTTGAGAGTCGGGAAAGTGAGCTTGCCTGTCTCTGCGTCGATGCAGAGTTGGTTGCTGCCGTTGCGCTGTGGAATGACGATAATGTGGTAGCCATCGAGGAATATCCGGAAGTTGCCTTTGGAGGAAGTCTTCCAACCTTTGCGATTTGGGAAGTTGCGTCTCCGGACGGTTTTATTGTGAAGGGCACGCTTGGCGCGCTGAGCGTCGATATATTCCTCGGTGAGCTTGACGACGCACTTGCAGCCAGCACGAACCAAGTCTGGGAAGTGCGGATGGCGAATCGTGTGGATGCCTCGTATGTGAGGTTGGTCGCAATACTCACAGGAGGGGTATTCTTCGTATGAAAGCCCCTCGTCGTCGCGGGCATCAGAAATACCGATCCAAATCCAGCCCTTGTGTGGAAAACCAAGCTCAGAGCAACGTCCCATCGGTATGTCCTTATTGTAGCAAAGCGCTGCAGTACGACACGGGATGTAGCGCCAGAAGGCGCGTCCCATACTGTGAAGGGTGCAACGTGGCATGGCCTCTTGGTCGGCGTTCAAAAGAAAGGAAAATAGGAGCGTTCATCATGACATATGAATCATACACCGATCAGGAAATGAAAGATATTTCAGAGAAAATGTCAGATATTGCAGAAAACTTCTATGACTTAATCGGCGAACCAGGCGTGCGACCTTGGAAACCAGAGCTTTTAGATAAATGGGCGGCCTCCAAGGAAAATGAGAATGATCCGTCCAGCCGATGTGCAGCCCAGTTTATGCTCTCGCTCTGGGATCCAAACGGAAGCTGGCTCTCTGGTGAATTTGATCTGCATGAAGCCATTAGCGTCTGGGGCCCGAGGAACATTTCTGCGTTCGCAGTCTGGGTCCTCCGACCCTGGTGGCCTTACGACGAAGAGAATGATCTAAGGAGAACGAAACGATGACTCGGACCAACCGGGATGAAATCAAAGAGGGCTATGTCTGGAACGGCTACGATTACTCTCTACAAGTATGGATTGTCAATGGCGTTGTTCGGGACTGCTCCCATCCGCAGCAGATGAAAAAAGAAGGCTGCTGCAACGCAAATAGGCTCGCGGGACAGCGCATCTCAGACATACCCGGAGCCGAAAAACGAGACGAAAGAAAAGAGGATAAGCCGCAGTGGGGCCCCCTTTGTCGGGTCGTCGGGCTGTTGAATCTCTCCGCATTTATGTATATGGGGGAGGTCCAAGCCGCAGAGAGAAGGATCTTTCTCTACAAACACATTCTCACGCGATGCTATCTGAATTTGGACAGCGGGGGGCAGGGCTATCGATATGATTCGGGCGCCTACATTCCAATCGATCTGAATGAAGCGCTTGCCCACGCGTTCGGACCCCACGGATTTCAACTGGAACAAGATCGATACCAGAAAAATATTGATATCGTCGAACTCTCCCAAATCTCTCCATACGCAGGCGTGGTCAAGCTCTTTTTCGTTGTTCTCGATACCGAGATTTCTCTTTCCTCTTTGGCTGCCGCATGTGAATCAGGCAATACCGATCAGATAAAGCGCTGGTCCGATCGGGGGCAGGTGCTCGTCTATGATGATCCGAACAAGATCCCCGGGTTGAGTGACACTCGCATTGAGACGCAAGTGCTCCGATTCGAAGAAGCCTACCTGATCAAGCCGGATCTGAAATGTCTTATTCTCGATCAATACAAGACCGCCAATGGCATTCTCGTTCACCGAATAGCGAAGAGATCGCTTTCCGTTTTTCTTACCCCGGAAGATGAGGCCCTCTGTATTTCGAAGGGTGTCGATGTGGATCTGACAGTGGAGAGTTTATCCCGGCAAAGGAGACCCGCGATCGAATTCTTAATCGAATCAGGACAGGCGAGGATTATTCGAAATCCTCATTTAGAAGAAAATAAGGAAGAAGAGATCGACCTGATATTACTTCCAAACGGGGCCATCGTGTCAGAGATCAACTGAAGAGACAGGATCATTCAATGGCGGAAAGCGCATGTTCAATAATCGTTTGAACAAGAACAGACTCATACGAACTGGTTCTCTGATGAAGAGACTGGCCCACTCTTCGATCGTATTTGCAAGGAATGCAGAAGGGCTCGAGCTGCCGACGGGGTTAGAGAATCGAAAAGCCAAGACGGTGTTGCTCTTTGATCCGGGCCATCCGGAATCAGTGAAGGCCAATCCCCTTTTTATGGCGGATTCCGAAACGTTGGATTGGATCGCCTCTTTCTTTTACGGATCAGAACCGGCCGCATTGAACGATGATCGCGCCCTGTTTCGCGACCTGCTCGATATCGCAGTCACCGGACCCATTCAGGAGGCAACGTTACCGGGGATTGATGCGCAGGCCGCTTTGGGGCCCGAGGAATTAAAGCGTCTTTTTTCATTGAGAGGACGGCCTGAACATATCCGTTTTCTTAACCGTTTCAACCAACTCTCATTCCACTCGCAAAAGGAGGCGTTGGATCGGATCCGCCGGCATCTCTCCTTTCTTGAAAACGCTCGGATCGCCCCGGCCTTCTCCCGCGCGGAGCTGTATCCGCCGATCCTCTTCACAGAGCCGATCCTGCTGGTGATCGCGGTATCACACGCCTGTCCGGAAGCGGATAAAATCCTTGCCTTTCTCTTCCAATGGATGTGCCATCAAATCCTGATGCGGCCGTCCAGGCCGGATGACTTACGCCTCTTAATTTATTTGGAAGGAGTTGTTTCCCCTGAGAGCCACGTCCTCAAAGCCCTGGGGAAGAAGCGGGTGGGTGTTTTCTCTCTTTCGAACCGGGGAGAGGCCGCTTTTTTGAATCCCCCGGAAGGTCTTGCCGTGAACCCTTTTGCGATCTTAAGTTTTAAGAAAGCCATTTCGCTTCCGGGATCGCTATTGCATCAGCTTTTCAGAGTCAGGAAAGGATGAACCATGAAACAATTTGAAGCGATACGGGACAGCGGGTTATTTTCAGGTTGGACCTTCGCGATCGCAGTCGGGATCTTATTGCTGGTCTCTATTGCAGTTGGCAAGCGAGAGAAGCCCCAGTTGCGGGGCAGCGGAAAGTTCGCCGGTACTACGGGGATTATCCGAAGGTACGGGGACTGGAGCCGCCTTCCTCTCTCGCTCTTTGCGATTCTCCTGATTTATGCGCTCTTGCTTGTGACGGCCGGATACATCCTCCACGCCTTATGGGGATGGGATGGCTTTACCGGTCGCGTGTGGATGACGACGATTCTCATCGAGCTCTTCCTGATTGCAATTGCCTTGTATATTGCACTCTTTCTCGATCGGTTCAAGAAGATCAACCGCTACCCGTTCGGACAGATTCGGTACCTGGGCTTTAGGGTCACCCTATGGCTTCCGGAGAAGGACCGCTTCGAGCACATCAAGATCCAGGGGCGCGCCGGCGTCGGCAAGACCACCGGGTTCATGTTCCCCGGCCTCATCAGTGACGCGGCGGGAGAATGCTCCGCCGTGGCGCTGGACGTCAAATCTCCGGAACTCTTCGAGACGGTGGCCGGCGCCTGGTCCGCCCGGGGGAAAAAGGTGATCCTCTGGGATCCTTACCATTCCGACTGCATCGGGTTTGAGCCGCTGGGCGCGGCCGGCCCGAATGCCCTCTCGCGGATTGAGGAATCCGTGTACGGCAAACGGGACACCTCCGCCAACGCACAGTCGATCTTCTTTGACGATCAGGAGCGAAGGTTATTTCGCCTCTGCTGCCGGCTGGTGCAGAGCTATAAAGATCCGGCGCAGTGCAACCTGCCGATGGTGCATCAGCTGGCGCTGCGGGGCGCTCCCGCCATCGAAGCGGCCGTGACCTATTGCCACAATCCGCTGCTTCAGGAAGAGTTCAATCATCTTTTTAACAACCGGCAACGGGTGCCGGATCTCATCGGCGGAATGCTCAACAAGCTCGACCTGTTCTCCGACCCGAAGATCGCGGCCGCCTTCTCCCGGCCCGATCTGGATCTGGACGTACTCTTTCGCGAGCCGACGCTGCTGATCATCGCAAGTCCGCAGAGCAACCCGAAATCGAGGTTGGGGGCGGCGATCGTGCTCAGATCGGTCATGCTGAAAATCTTCGAGCGGCCGACCAGGGGGGAGGGGCTACCGATTTTTTTCTATTTGGATGAATTCTACAACCTGCATCTGCCCGAGATGCCCGATTTCGTCAATACCGCGCGCTCCACGCGCACCGGCGTGATCACGTTTCTGCAAACGCATGAGCAGCTGTACCAGTACCAGCGGCACGAGATCGGATCGTTGTCGATCAATCAGAAGCTGCAGATCTATCTTCAGGGTTGCGACATTGCGCACTGCAAAGAGCTGTCGGAGCGGCTTGGGAAGACGCTGATCAAAGATAAGCGGGTCTCCCGAAGCCGCGGACGCCGCTCCCAGACGATCTCTTATTCGGAAGCGCCGTTGATGACCCCCGACTCGATCCAGATGCTGCCGAATGATGTCGCGCTTTGTTTTAGCAGTGATCTGCGCCCTTTTCTGGTCAAGCGGCTGTTCTCGTATAAATCTGCTGAATTTAAAAGAAGGACGCGCCTTCCGGCGAGCGCATACAGGCCCTGCACGGAGCCGCTCTCCACTCCCTCGTATAGAGATCTCGATCTGCCCGGGCCGGAGAGTTTTACCCCTTCCAACGCCTCGTCCCCCAGGTTGCCCGGCGCTCCGGGGGGAAAAGATGTTCCCGGATGGTAGGTGAATCGATCGGAGGTCCGCCGCGGAAGAAGAGAATGCGTTTGAGGAAGCTAATCGGAGTGCCGTACGAAAAACACTGACATGATGAGGATGTCCCCCTTCGATCGCCTCCCCGGAAGAGAGAGAAGAAAAAAGAGGAAGTCTAACCCGTATCAGGAGGTCTTCCATGGGCTCCGATTTTCAGGAAGTCAAACAACGGCTGGATATCGTCTCGGTCATCGAGAAGTATACGGGCCTGACAGCCCGCCGCAGCGGGAGTAACTACCTTCTCTCTGAATGCCCCTTCTGTCATGGCCACGGCTGTTTTTCCATCAAACAGGAGGAGCAGTTCTTCAAATGCTTCCAATGTCCGGGGGATAAAACCGGAGGGGATGTCTTTACCTTTCTATCTAAACTTAGAGGCTATGATCAGCGTTCCGCCCTGGAGGAGCTGGCGCGGGAGGCCGGATATGCGCTGCGTTCCCAATCCTCCCGCCCCGATGTGAAGGAAGCCATTATGCGCCGGGCCAAAGAGGCCTGGGAGACGCCCGAGGCCAAAGAAGTGTGGGAGTATCTGGTCAAAGAGAGGAAGCTCTCTGAGGAGATCCTCCGATCTCACGATATCGGATTTCTCCACGACCGCTCGAAGATGACGGCCGATCTGAAACGACAGGGGTACAGCTATGAGGAGATCAAAGCGTCGGGGATTCTGACCAAAGGCTATTTCGATTTCTATCAGATTCTCATCGGGTGGAGAAGTGTCACCGGATCGCTGAGCGGATTCATGGCGGGTGTTACGAGAAAGCGGCTTTCCGAACTCAATGAGTCAGGGAGAGACCCGCAACCGAAATATAAGATGGCCTGGGGATTTCAGGCGGACTCCCCTTATCATCTCTATGAGGCGAAGCGGCGCACCGACAGTGCCGTCATCATCGTGGAAGGGGTGATCGATTGTCTGCAGATGCTCAATATAGGGATCTCGAATACGGTGGCCCTGGGGGGGACCGCATTCAAGGAGGGGTACGGGGCGGCGCTGGATTCAACGCGGTTTGAGAGGATCATTCTGATGCTCGATAGCGATCGCGCGGGCCGGGAGGCGACAGCCCGGATCATCCGCCAGCTGCTCAATCACCATCCGAAATTCAGCCTTTATGTCGCGGAGATCGCGGCAACCGATCCTAATGACAAGGAGAACTTGATCAAAGATCCGGACGAGCTGATCGTGAAGCTGGGGCCCCAGATCACGCGGGAGATTCTCAACGATCCGATCAAGGCGGGTCCGTGGCTTGCGATCTCCATGAGAGGCGAACTGGATCTGACCAACTCCCTTCAACGCGATGAGGCGCTGCATCGGATGGCGTGTCTGTGGGATCGGTTCTCGGATGAGGTCGAAAAGAAAGAGATCATACGCTACTTGGCGGATTCCTGCCGGCTGCCACAGGAAGACATCCGGAAGACGATCGAGAAGTACGCCCGGCGGAAGAAAGAGAATGAGGAAAATACAGATCAGATCGATCCGCCGGCGGAGCAACCCAAAGAGGAAGATCTCAAGAGAACCTCCGCGAAGATGGAGCAGTGGGAAGAGAAGAACAAAACGCTGAAAGAGAAGAATCAAATTCTCTCGCAGCAAAATAAAGCGTTGCTGCGCGCGTATGCGCATTGTGTGACGCAGATCCGGGAACTCTCCCGGTCGGGACTGCTCTGGCATGTAAACCGGTTGACGGAAGGGCATAGCGCTATCCTGAAACAAATTCGGAAAGATCCGAAGAAATCTTTGTTCCTTCTGGAGAAGATAAACGAGACCTTCGAGAAATCTTCCGTTCAGGATGTCGAGAGAATCAAGACGGAGATCGATCAACTATGCAAAGAAAAAATCAACGAGAATGGAGGAAACGATGAGTCTTAAAGGGCTGTATTTAACCGATCGAGACATTGAAATTTTCAAATACCTGGCGTGCGGGCCGGCGTTCGCGAAGGATCTTTACACGCGGTTTTTTGTGAAAGACGGAAAGCCCGTTCATCGGAGAATTTTTGAAAGACGGGTGAAGAAATTACAGGACGCGGGCTATCTTCAATCGATACGGCTTAAAAGAATTCTGAAGGAAGAATCGCAAAACAATGGGCGCATTTATATGACCACAGAGGAATGTCTGGAGCTTTTTGACAAACGAAGGGGGAGTGAAGGTCGATCGAATACGCCTGGTCGATCTGAAGAAGAGATCCTTCCCCCGCGAGATGGTCCTCATCCGCCTGATCCGGAAGATCTGCGAACTCGAAGGACCCCACTATCAGGTTACCCGCTTGCATGATGACGGGATGATGTCGGAATTTATTCCCAAGAAAAAGATTCGACGGCTTCCGGATCTTTTGTTAACCGCTCAGATGAACGACGGATCGTCCTTCTCTTTTCTTCTGGAATTGGACAAGGGATCGACCCGGGCTGCGGAGTTCTCTCAAAAACTGGCCGCGTTTACACAGGTCAACCGGCTTCTGGGGTTTTCCAGTATAGGAGCGCCGTTTGGAATCTTTATCGCGTGTGACAGCGAAGATCGCATGCGGTTTCTGCAACAGATGGTTGAGGAGAACTTTCTGACCGCGAAAGTCAAAGCGACAATCGCGTTCAATACGATTTATAATTTGGAGAACAGTCCGGACCGCTGAATTCATGGTATCGGGCAGACGGAACGAGAATCGAGAATATCTTCTCGGAGATCGATCGATTCCGCAGTGAACAGGATGACGAAGACGAAAAGTTTGCGAATTTATTCAGATCGAACCATGATGATAACAATGTGATCGGATGGTAGTTATGCTAATTTGTTATGAACCCAAAACATGAATCAATTTTCACAGACTCGGAGGAAACGGTGAGTGCTAAAGGACTGCATCTAACGGATCGTGACATCGATGTCCTCAAATACCTGGCGTACGGGCCGGCGTTTTCAGGCGACCTACACATCAGATTTTTTGTGAAATCAGGCAAAACTATTTCTCGCCAAGCATTTGAAAGCAGAATGAAGAAATTGAAGAGCGCGGGTCACATCCGATCAATAAAACCTCAAGAAGAGTTAAGCCAAGGGAACACCCGGAACCATGGTCCCGTGCATGCGCTTGCAGAAAGAGGCCTGGAAATATTAACCGGTAAAGGAGTGGATGTGAATCGAATACGGCTGGTGAATCTGAATGAAAAAACGATTCCCCACGAAATAATCCTTACCCGCCTGATCCGAAAAATCTATGAATTCGATGGAGTCCGCTATCGAGTGATCCGTCTTTACGATGATGTCATGTTATCGAGACTGGCTCCCCAAAGAAAGATCCGACGGATTCCGGATCTTCGGTTTACCGTGCAGCTGAAGAACGGATCGTATTACTCATTCTGCGTGGAAGTCGACGCGGGAACGACCGGGGACACAAAATTCTTGGAGAAACCCGACGCATTTATCCGAACCAACCACCTCCTGGATATCACGAATAATAAGGAACCTATGATCGGAATCTTAGTCGTGTGCGACACCGAGAATCGTATGCGGTGTCTGCAACAGCTGGTCCATGACAGCAAGCTGGTCGCGAGCACCAAGTCGGCCCTTGCATTCAACACGATTTACAATCTCGATAACAGCCTGGGTTTGTTCAATTCATGGTATCGGGCAGACGGGACGAAAATCGAGATGATTTTCAAGTATAAAATGGCGTCTTCAAAGACCGTTTGATTCCGGATCGAGGTCATTCTCCGATAAGACTCCCTTTGCGGTTAAGAGTCTAAACAGCGCTGATGTTCTCTCATCCAACGCCCGAATCTGCTCAATTATCTTCGCGTTCAATCGCTCGCTGTACTCGAACAAGACCTCGTATTGGGCCAGATGATGAATGATTTGCAGAATAATAAGGATCAGCGCCTCCGCGGCCGCCTCCGGATCGTCCCGATTGGAAGCGATGATATCCCGCACGACAGGGCCTAACTTTTCCTGCCATTCGATAAATTTCTCTCTTGTAAAATTGGTCATCAGGTCGGCATACTTGGCGTCAATGTCGCCGCCGATCTTCTCACCCCAATGCAGACCCCTGATCTGTTTCTGCAATTCTTTCCAGTCAATGTCGGCCATGGTTGCCTCCGGGGTGAATGGTATAACAAGGCAGATGTCCATTCAACAATAAAAATCCTGGGGTGCGCATGAGATGGTCGGTCAACAGACTAAACTGCATCGTCATCGCGGTCTATTTCATTATTCCAACGGTTGCCCTGGCCGAATCATTCTCCGGCAAGGTCGTCAAAGTAAGCGACGGCGATACGATCTCGGTCATGCACCGGGGCCGCGCCCAAAAAATTCGTCTCCATGGAATCGATACTCCTGAAAAGAGACAGGCCTTCGGAAACCGCGCAAAGAAGTTCACCTCTGATTTGGTCTTCGGTAGAATTGTTACAGTTCGGGTTGTGGATATGGATCGTTATGGACGGATCGTTGGAGAAGTGATTCTCCCGGATGGGCGCTCTCTCAACCAGGAACTGGTAAGGGCTGGCCTTGCCTGGTGGTATCGCAAATACTCCAGAGATAAGAGCCTCAGGGAATTGGAAGAGGAGGCCAGGACCGCCAGAAGAGGATTGTGGACTGATCCAAACCCGATTCCCCCATGGGAATTCAGGAAAAAAAGAAAGCTGGAATCTTCAAAGACACCTTATCCCACAGTGAGAAACAAACCATAAGTTGGTTCAAGACTTCCATGCTGGTCATTAGAAAGAAACACTCCAAGATGTTGAGATTCAATTCAGTCCATCGTTACATTTGCTATCAGCTATCCGAAATAAAAAATCCGCGAAAAGCAAAAAAATTTTCCTGCTGTACCTATTTTCCTAGAAACCCTCTTGTGAACAATCTTTCATACCATCTTTTATACCGTCTTGCATACCATCTTGCATCCC
>SCUR01000484.1 GCA_004297235.1 Candidatus Manganitrophaceae bacterium
GGTGCTGGGGGGTATCCCCCCGCTGCCCTGGGAATCGAAAGGGGGGTGGGCATGCACCCCCCGTCGTGGGGCTTGGGGCAACGCCCCATTCCATGTCCTTCGTTCTTTGAACAATCTCTATAATTAAATTAGGACACTACCTGAGGGAGGGATGAGCGGCTGCGGTCGGCGGGAAGGTTTTCTCGCGCCGCTCCATGCCGAGATGCAGGAGGATTTGATCGGCGACGTCGGTGGCGTGAAGGGAATCGGCCGACACGAGATCGGGCCGTTGCGTGATGAAGAGGGGCCCCGCTTCATCCAGATCGGTGACCCGCCCGTGAGAGCCTTGGATCAGGGTGGCGTCGAGCGGGATGATGTCGAGGAGGGTCCGGAAGCCGAGCGCTTTTTGAAGGAGCCTTCCTCCGATCTTTAACTTCGGGAAGGAGAGGGCCGGATCGATGAAGAGCTCGATCGGATCGTAACCCGGCTTGCGATGGATGTCGACCGTCCGCGCAAAATCGGGCGCCCGCCGGTCCTCCCGCCAATAGTAATAAGTGAACCAGGCGTCGGCGGCGGCAATCGCGATCAGCTCTCCTGCGCGGCCGTGGTTTATATGACGGCGCCGCTTTCCCTCCTCGTCGAGGATCTGCTCGATCCCGGGGATTTTCTCCAGGAGTCGGCGGACCGGAGCGATTTTGTCCGGATCGTTGATGTAAACGTGGGCGACTTGATGGTCGGCGACTGCAAAGACGGCGCTCCCCCCCGGGTCGAGCAATTCCAGCCCGAGCTCCTCGCGGAGGGCGATCCAGCCCTGCTCTCGAAAGATCCGATTGAGGTGAATCGGCCGCCTCACGGGGGTGATTCCATACTCGGAGAGAAGAACGATCTGCGCGCCGGTTTCGCCGTAATATCGGATCAGGTCGCTGCAGACGTCGTCCACTTCGCGGAGGTCGCGGGCGAGGCGCGGATCATCCGGGCCTCGCCGTTGGAGGTTGTAGTCGAGGTGAGGGAGGTAGACGAGGGTGAGCGTCGGATGATGGCGGCGGTCGATCCATTGGGCCGCCTCCGCGATCCATCGGGTTGACTGAATGGAGGTGGCCGGTCCCCAGAAATTGAACAGAGGAAACGGACCGAGCTCGTCCTGAATCTGCTTCCGAATCGTTCCCGGTCGGGTATCAATGTCGGGGATCTTTCGGCCGTCGGCGGGGTACATGGGACGGGGGGTCAGCGCGATATCGACGGTCGAGTACATGTTGAACCACCAGAAGAGATTGGCGCAGGTAAAGTCGGGATCGATCGCGCGGGCGATCTCCCAAACCTTCGGCGCTTGAACGAGTTTGTTCGACTGCCGCCAGAATTTGATCTCGCATTCGTCGCGAAAATACCAGCCGTTCCCGACGATCCCGTGCCGCTCCGGCCACGACCCGGTGAGGTAAGTGGCCTGGGCGGTGCAGGTGACCGCCGGGGTGACCGCTTTGATCGGGATCACCTTCCCCCGGCGCGCCCAGTCGGAGAGAGAAGGGGTGTCTGGACCGAGAAGCCGCTGCGTGAGCCCGACCACATTGATGACGACGGTTTTTTTCAGCATGAAAGACCGTTCAACGAAGATGGGTGGAATCGTTCATCTGGTCCAACACCCAGCGATACTCTTCGGCGATCGATTCGACCAGGTTCCGCTTCAAACCGGGCGGAAGGAGCTCCCAGGTATAGGTTTCGATCTCGATATGAGAGGTGAATTTCCGCTTCGCCAGCAACCGAAGAAGCTGTGCGGTTTCTTTCCGCGTGGAATGGAGCGGCCCCGCGTCGGGAAGAAACAACGGCAGATGAAAATGGATCCGCCATTCGCGGGGATCGGCGCTCGGACCGATCGGAAAGAGATCGCTCAGGTCGGCATACCGCTGAACAACCCCTTTCGATGTCCGCTCGATGACCTGGTGTAGATAGATCGATTCCGAAAAGGGACGGAGCCGGTCGGAGAGAAGCTGAAGTTGCTCCGGATCGTCCGGGACGGTCGCGCGGAGGGCGGCGCTCGCCTGGACTTTCCCAATTTGGATCCCCGCGTCCTGGAGACGGTCGAGCGCGCTTTCCATCTCCTCATATTCCACCGCCATGTGAGCGGCGTCGTAACAGAGACGGATATATTGAAGCAGATCCCGTTCCGCCCGGCCGGTCGTGCATCGGTTCGCGGCGGCATACCGCGGCGCTCCCATCGGGAGGAGATATTTTTGGAAGAAATCGATTGTCTCGGCGCTGTTCTCGATGAGGCCGTCCGGCTCCGGCTCGATGTCGAGATGAATCACTTTCCCCGTCTCCATTCTCACGCGGTTCAGGGCGGAGGCGATCCGGACAAAATGCCGGACGATCGAATCCCACGTCTCCGGATCGTTGGCGATCATCCAAGGTTTGTAGGTCAAGGGGGAGGTCGAGATGCTTCCCTCGATTCCCTCGGGGAGAATGCTTCTTAGTATCTCGATTAGCCGGAGGGTGTAGCGCACCCGGTCTTCCGTCCGCCAGTCGGGGGCGAAGACCCCCGCCTTGACCCGCTGACGGTGGAAGGCGCCGAAGGGGAATCCGTTGAGGGTAAAAACATAAAGCCCGTTCTCCTTGAGAAACGCTTGGAAGCGGTCGATTTCCTCTCCTTGAAGCAGCGCCTCGCTCTCCTTGGAAGAGAGGCGAAGACCGAGGCCGAAGGGAGCTTCGGGGGAGAGGATCGATTTGAGCGCCGGCGCATATTTCTGGAGGTTTCCGAACACCTCCGGCCATCCGTTTCCGGGATGGATGTTGGAGCAGTAGGTCAGATGAAAGGCGTTGTCCGGTCCGGTCCGCATGCGACCTCACCGGCCCGACGGAGCGGACTGCGCCTTCCGTCCGTTTCCGTCATTCATTTTTTGTCCGATCAGAAAGCGGGGAGATTGGCTGAGAAAAGTGATCGGATTTTCGTAGATGATTTTTCGAATCCATTTTTCATCATGGCCGCGGCGGCGCATCTCGAGCGCGAAGCGGGGAACGGCGATCGGGAGACTCGGGCCCCAGTCGCAGGCCGAGCTGACGCAGATCCGATCGGGGCCGAACCGCTCGATCATATCGATCGCCCGCTGCGGCGACACCTTCGTCTGAGGGTAAAGGGTGATCCCCGCCCAGAATCCATTGCCGAGGATTATCCCGATCGTATGCTCTTCCGCATGGTCGATCAAGATCCGTCCGGGATCGATCCGTCCGTCGCGCTGAAGGGTCTCCACGATGAGCCGGGTTCCCTTATATTTGTCTTCCAGATGGGGGGTGTGAATCAAGACGATCTGCCGGTGCGCCGCGGCGAGATCGAGATGGTCTTGAAAGGTCGCCACCTCGTTTCGGGTGATCCGGTTGAGACCGATCTCCCCGATTCCGAGGACGTTGGCGCGATCGAGATATTTCGGAATTTTCTCGAGGACCGCCCGCGCCAAGGCGCGGTTGTCGGCCTCCTTCGGATTCAGACAGAGCCAGGTGTAGTGCCGGATTCCGACCCGCGCCGCCCGCTTCGGCTCCACCTCGGTGAGCTGATGGAAATAATCGTCGAAGCTGTCGGCCGAGGCGCGATCGAACCCGGCCCAGAAGGCGGGATCGGTCAAGGCGACACAGCCGGTGAGGGCCATCTGCTCATAGTCGTCGGTCGTTCGCGACGCCATATGGGCATGAAGATCGATATATTCCATCATGCGCCTCCCGCTTTTGAGTGATCGTATGCGCCGCAGGCCGACTTTTGATCAAGGCCGTCGGCCGGCTCGGTCGTCGGGTCGCTGAAGACCCTCTGGATCCGCTCCACCCGCGGGCCGCTTGAACCGCATAAGACCCGGAGCCCCTCCCGAAACGCCTGCATGCGAAAATCGGCGTCGGCGGCGGGGTCCGCGGCGCGGTCGAGCCGGTCCAAAAAGGCGGCGAGATCGAGCAGCCGGGTCCGGTTCTCGATGAAGTATTCATCGATCAATCGCGTTCCGGTCAGCGGGCAGGCGAGGAAATCGCGTTCCACGGTCGTCCTCCTTTCAGTGCGTTCGATTGCGCCTGTTCCAGGAGGGCGATCCCCTCCCGCAGCAGCGCAGGATCGATCCGGTGAACCTCGATCGGGCGCCCGATCTCCTCCAACAGAAGAAGGGTGAGCGGGCCGCCGAGATGTTCCCGAAACTCGGCCAGACCGTCGGTCAGATCGGGATGCCGCAGCTCGGGTCGATAACAGGAGAGGCGCAGCGCGCTCAACAGGGCGAGGATGCGCTCCCAGGCGGCGCGGTCGAGGAATCCCGCGAGGTGCGAGTAGGTCGCGTCGAGGGCGATTCCGACGGCGACCGCCTCGCCGTGCCGGAGGGTGAAGCCCGACAGCTGCTCAAGCTTGTGGGCCGACCAGTGGCCGAAATCGAGCGGGCGGGAAGAGCCGGACTCGAACGGATCGCCGTTCGAGGTAATGTGGCTGACATGCAGCGCCGCGCAGCGGTGAACGGCTTGCTCCATCGCCCGAGGGTCTCGGGCGACGAGAAGAGGCGCCTTCTCTTCGAGAAGGGCGAAAAACGCCGGGTCTTTGACCAGCGCCACCTTCACCGCTTCGGCGAGGCCGCTTCGCCAATCCCGATGGGAGAGGGTTTTCAGAAAGAGGGCGTCGTTCAGCACCGCAAACGGAGGGCTGAAGGTCCCGAGAAAATTCTTTTTGCCGAAGGCGTTGACGCTGTTTTTAACCCCGACGGCGGCGTCATTTTGGGCCAGGACGGTGGTCGGCACCCGAATGAGCCGGATCCCCCGGTGGGCCGTCGCCGCGGCGTATCCGGCCATATCGATCAACGCGCCGCCGCCGATCGCGACCAGGAATGCATGGCGGCAGAGCCCTCCTTGATCGATCGCTCTGTGGAGGGTGGCGACATATTCCGGACGATTCTTCGCCTCTTCCCCGCCGGTCAGAATCAACGGCGGGGAGACCGAATTCATCACCGCTCCGTGACGGCCGCAGTAGGCCTCGATGGCGGGGATGAGGGCGGGGCGGTGCTTCACCACACCGCGGTCGACCACAAAAAGGACCTTTCGCGGAAGTCCGATCTCTTCGGCGCCGATCGTTTCGGCGAGGAGGGGATTGCCGATGGAGAAGAGACCGGTCGTGAAGTGAACCGGGTAGCGAAACGGAACATGAAAGCGGGCCTGAATCGATTCCATTTCTTTCGACCTCTTTTTAAAGAACGATGCGTCCGCTCTTGCTTCAGTCCGTCATGCCCGTGAAATGGGTGCCGGTTTTTCACGTCACCGCGAAGAGACGGGCGGTCTTCGCGGCGATCGGGGAGAGAAGAAAGAGCGCCAGCCCGAAGAGGAAGCCGCCATAACCTCCGGCGATCGCTGCATCGATTAAGATGAGCGAGAGAACCCCCGCTTGGACCGCCGCCCGAATCGGCCCCGCCTCCGGAAGACGGCAGGCCCGCCAAAGGGGAGGACCGATTCGCAGAAGCAAGAGGGCCAGAAACGGGGCGATCGAGAGAAGATGCACCCCGTTTTGAAAGCCGAGCGAGGCGACCGCCGTCAGGGCGGCGCCGATCAAGCCGATTGCGACGAGCACCCTGCTTCGTCTTCCGCCGTGGACTTCTCCGCGACTGAGGAGAGTGACCGAGGCGATATAGACCCAGGGGATCCACATCAACGGCCACTGATCTCTCAACACGGCGGGGGAGACGCTGACGCCGAGCAGCAGATTCAGCCCGCGGCACGCCCCCATGTTGATCGGCCCCAGGAGAGCCCGATGTTTTCCCCAGCTGTCGTAGAGCAGGGCCAGCGCGGAGATCGCGACCGCCAGCAGACCGCTGATCTTCCCGGCGAGAAACGCGGCGGTGATTCCGATCGCAAAGAGGGCGCCTCCGAAAAGGGCGGCGCTCCGCCGGGAGGCCCGCCCGCTCGGGATCGGGCGCTCCGGACGCTCTTCTTGATCAAGTCTTGCGTCGAAAACATCATTGAAAGTCACCCCGCCGCCATAGAGTCCGATCGTCGAGATCGAAAGCAGAAAAAAAGAGCCGAGGTGGGGGAGGCCCGCCACCGCGTTTCCGGCGAGAACATCGGCGACCGCCGTCCAAAGATTGGGCGGGCGGGTGAGCTCCAGGTAAGGTCGAACCGTCGGGAGAAGAAAGGGCCCGATCCGAAAGCCCTTATTCATTCGAAGGAGGGGCTCTCCTGTTTTCATGATCCGCATTTGCTCCGATCGACGATGGCGCGCCGGGGCGCCGACGCGCCGCGCTTCATCCCGAATGACGAAGCGTTTTAAGATAGGCGACCACATTGTTGAGATCGAAATCGCTGAGCTCTTTTTCTGAAAAGGCCGGCATCGCCCCGAAACCGTGGCGGACTTGAAACTTGATCATGAAACCGGGAAGCGGCTTGTTGTTCAATGCCGGACCGAGTCCCGCTTCCCCTCTCGGATGGCACTGATTGCATCGGTGCATGAACACTTCCTCGCCGAGAACGGCCGGCCGGGAGGGGAGAAAGACCGGGGGCCCCGTCGGCTCATCCCGGCGGGCGGAGCCGCACCCGGCGGTCAAGAGAAGGAGCGCCGCGATCCAGGGATAATAATAGGGTGCTCTCCGGAAGGTCATGGCGCCGTTCCTTCCGTCCGGGTGATCCGCCAGAGAATCCCGGTCCCTTTCCGCGGATCGCTCCCTTTTCGGTCCATCGTCATCACACCGAAATCGACGACATAGAGGGCCGTTCCGGTTGGATCAAAACGGGCCGCGACCGGACGCTCCAATCCCCCCCCGCCGATCCGGGAGGCCGGCCCATTGGTTTTCCCCCTGTTGACGGCGAAGTCGTGGATCACGCCGGTGGCGACATCGACCCGAACCACTTTGAAGCCGACCGGGGAGAGAACCTTTCCGACGACCGGGGCCTGATCGCCGAACTGAGCGATGAACGCCTGGCCCTCATAACCGAATTGACGATTCCGAGAGAAGTCGAACCCGTTGGAAGAAGAATGGACGCCGAGCAGGGCGACCGGTTCGGGGGGATCGTTCGGGTGAGCGGCGAGGAGGCGCTTCGGCCGCTCTTTGCCGGGCGGGACATGGTGATCTCCCAGGTCCAGCGGCTCCTTGCCGTGAAAGTCGGGCCAGCCGTACCAGGCCCCCGGCGTGACCTTCCAGAGCGGATCTCCTGTTCCATGCACCGGCCGGCTGCCGCGGTCGTCATAACTGTTCTCGGTGACATAGAGCCCTCCATCGGGAGAGAAGGCGAGGCCGAACGGATTGCGAAATCCCCAGGCGACCAGCTCCGGTTTCCCTCCGTCGAGCGGAATCTTCAGAATCGCTCCGCTGCACGGGATTTTTCCTGAGATCACCTGTCCCTTTCGGGTCGGGACTCCGAAGGGAGAGAATGCGCCGGTGAGGACGAACGTCTTGCGATCGGGGAGGCGCGGATCTTGGGTGAGGTAGTTTTCTCCCTGGACGGTCACGTCGCGGCAG
>SCUR01000485.1 GCA_004297235.1 Candidatus Manganitrophaceae bacterium
CCCTTATCCGGGAAGGAATCCACGAAAGCGGCCCGCTTCTCCAAGAGGTCGAAGCGCTGATCCGCTCCGAACCGCTCGCCCGGATCGACTACGCCGCCCTCTGCGATCCGGCCTCCCTGGAGCCGATCGAGCGGATCGAAAAAGAGGCCGTTCTCCTCCTGGCGGTCCAAATCGGGGCGGTCCGCCTGCTCGATAATCTTTTAATCCACATTTGACTGCTCTGTCGTCTTTTTTATCTTGACAGACGATGAATTTTCTAAAATAATGGCGGCGTATGGTGATCAGGAGCCGAAGGGACAATACTGTTCGATCATATTCATTTCAGGTCATGGTTTTCCTATCCCTTCTCTGGATAGCCAACCTCACCGCCTGCGGAAGCGTCTCCGGCGATAAAAAGAACACCAATCCCCCCGCGTCCTCAGCAGCGGGAAAACTCTACGTCGCCAACGCGGGCGACGGCAGCCTCATCGCCTTCGATCAAGCCGTCTCCGCGCAGGGGAACATCGCCCCGAGCCGCCGCTTCCCCGAAAATATCACCGGCCCCACCGGGATCTTTCTCGATCGAACCAACGACACCCTTTATGTCGCCAATACCGATCATAATTCGATCCTCATTTACGAGAATGCCAGCACGCTGAACCTCTCGGCCGGAACAGCCGATGCCACCCGGGTCATCTCCGGACCGAAGACCGGTCTGGAGCATCCCTTCGGGGTGGCCTACGACGCCACCCCAAACCGCGAACGGCTCTACGTGGCGAATAAAGACAACAACTCCATCTCCGTCTTTCAGAAAGATTGTCCCCAAGCGAACAACCTCAACGGCGATATCGCCCCCTGCCGGACCCTCTCGGGCGCGGCGACCCTGCTCGACTTTCCCCGGGCGCTCGCGGTCGATGCGGATAGGGATATTCTTTACATTTCCAATTTGGGAACCAATTCGATCCTGGTTTATGAAAATGCCTCCCAATCGGCCACCCAGGGGGACCTCGCCCCCACCCGGACGATCACGGCACACAGCGACAGCTCCCAACCCGAGAGCATGCTCAATCTCCCCGAAGGCGTTTTTATCGACAGCGCGAACGATCGCCTCTATGTGATAAACGCCGGAGGGAATCACCCGGCGGTCTTCATCTATGAAAATGCCAGCGCCCGATCGGGGGGAACCCTTCCGGACCGGGTGCTCGTCGGGCAGAGCACACAACTGTCGAGCCCGATCGGGATCGACCTCTCGGTGAGCCAAGACCGGCTTTATGTGCTGAACAATAATAATACGAACAACGGCAGCACCGCCGTGATGGTCTTCGACCGTTTCAACACCCAGTGCGCCGCCACTCGGTGCGACTTTGCTCCGACCCGGGTCATTACCGGCGATAAAACCGGCCTGGCGAACCCGGCAGGAATCGCCTTCGATCCTACACATCAAATCGTCTATATTGCAAATGCCCAGGGGAACAGCATTCTTATTTTCGCGCTGGAGGGAGATATTCCCCCGCAGAAGATCAATACCGGAGCCGGCACCGGCCTCTACCGGCCGAACGGTTTCTTTTATGATCAAGATATCGACCGCCTTTATGTCGCCAGCTTCACCGCCAGCGCAGTGGGAGACAATACGCCGACGATCCTCGTCTATGAAAACGTCAGCTCAAAGACCTTCTCCAGCACACTATACGACTGGGCGATCAAAGGAGGGGACCGGGACTCCGTCATTTTAGGAAACCCTCTGAACCTGCGGTTTCCGCGCGCGGTTTACATCGACAAGACAAGAGGGCTCCTTCTCGTTTTGAACGGGCAGGACGGCAAGCTGGTTATTTATGACCTGAATGTAATTGCAACTCCCCCCTCGCAAGGAGGGGTGCTGACCATTTCAAATCCGATCGCCGTGATTCGAGGTTTTGACAATTCCAAGTTGATCGGGTTTACCGGGGGAACCAATATGGCGGTGGACGAGGTTCGTGGCGAGGTTTATATCGCTGCGGACTGCACTTCCTCTTCCCCTTCGGCTTGCTTCAACGCGCAGCCGAACGGAAACAGCATCTTCGTCTACGGACTTAATGATTTGGCGACGGATGATGATCAGGTCACGTCCGGGTATCAAAAATTCCCTATCCGAGTCATCGGCCGGGGTTGCAACGACCGGAACAACCTTCTCATCAACAGTCGAGGGTGCGAGAGTTCGGATCTAACGACCCTCAATCGACCTTTCGGGATCTTCCTCGACACCCAGAATGATACCGACGCGAGCAACGATATTCTCTATGTGACCAACACCGGAATCAGCGGCACCGGCGCAAACACCATCCTGGCCTTTCACAATCCGAGCACCCTCGGGGGAACAATCACAAGTTGCGACAACCATGTAATCAGTAACACTCCCGGTCCCAGCCCCTGCAATGTCCCCCCGACACGGGTGATCTCCTCTTCAGCCACTTTTACCACCGCGGAAAAACTCAATGGACCGACGGCCCCATTCGTCGATTCGGCCACCGACCGGCTCTACTTAATCAACTGGGAGAACAATGCTCTCCTCACCTTTGATGATGTCGGCACCCTCTCCGGCGCGGCCCGTCCCAGCCGGATTGTCTCCGGGACCAATAGCCTTCTCGTCTTTGCGGGAAGCGGCAATGATTTCACCGGGGCCCTCTTCGTCGATACCTCAGAGGGAAAAGAAACAATCTATGTGGGACAACCGAAAGATCCCGCTTGTTCCTCCTGTCTGACGGGAGCCCTTTTGGTCTTTGGGCTGGAAGGAAATGTTCCTCCCAGCCGAACTTGGTCGGGCGGAGGGGCGCCCTTGATCGGTCCCTCCGGGCTTGCAGTCGATACGACCCGAGACATCCTCTATATCGCCAACCTGGGAGATGCCGCCCAGACGACGGACGACTCGCTCTCGATCCTTACCAAAGCGAGCGAGGCCAATGGGAATCTGCCGATGACCGGCACCCTCTCCGTTGCCAACGGCTCATTCACGGTCACGGGAGAGGGAACGATCTTTACGAAGGAGTTTACACCGGGCGATTCGATCAAAATCGGAACGACGACATTCACCGTCGCGTCGGTCGCATCGGACACTTCCCTCGCGCTGACCATTCCCTACCCGGACGCAACCGACTCCGGTGTTCCCGCCTCACTCCGACCCCGCTCGTTGTGCAGCCCATCGAGCGGCACCTGCGGGGCTCCCGATGTGAAGTTGAATAATCCGGGCGGGCTCTTTGTCGACTCCGAAAAGAATCACCTTTATGTCTCAAACATGGGAAGCGATCCGAATTGCAGCAGTGCCGCCATGCCGTGCAACGCCCTTCTCGTCTTCCATGGCGCAAGCAACCTGAGCAACAACGCCGTCCCCGATCTGTTTATCACCAGCACGGCGCTGAACGAGCCTCGAGGCCTGGCCGTCGATCTGCCGCGCAGCCTCCTCTATGTCGCGAACAGCGGAGGGCACTCGGTCCTGCTTTTCAAGAATGTGAGAACGATGACCGGAACGGTCACGCTCACCCCGGACGCGGAGATCGGCGGGATTGCCAGCGGAATCAATACGCCGGTGGGTGTTGCAATCGACTCGGAGCGGGATATCCTTTATGTTTTGAATCAAGGAACACTGGAAGTTCTGGTCTTTGAGAATGCTTCCAGCCAAAATGGGAATGTCGCTCCCTCTCGTGTGATCTCCGGAAGCGGCTTTATGGTGAAACCCTCCGCCCTTTTCCTCGATCCGCTGAATGATTTCCTTTATGTAGCGGACGAGCAAGTCGTTTCAGCCTCCGCAACCAATACCCCTCCCGGTGCAATTTATATCTTCACCGACGCACATACGGCCGAAGGTGCGGCCGAACACAGAACCCTGACAGGAAATAACACCGCATTGAATAAACCGGTAGCGCTCTTCGTCGACACGACCCGCTAACCTTTTCCTCAGCCGAACGATTTTTTATCGATTATAAGTCTGGGTGGGCTTTAACGGTCTTTCGCGCATCGAAACCCGAGGAAGGGATAGCGGGCAATCGGCTCGATGTTTTGTCGGAAGGAGAGACGCGAGAAGATCGTCAGGGAGTAATGCCCCGACTCTCCGAAGGCGTCTCCTTTGGCGATTTTGAATTGCTCGCCGAAATCGGGGCTTTGATAATCTCCCCCCGGATAGGGCTGATACCAGTCGGAAACCCACTCCATGACGTTGCCGTTCATATCAAATACGCCATAGAAACTTCGATCCTCTTTCCATCGGCCGACCGGGGTGATGTCGCCATGTCCGCCGGCGCTGACGTTGGCCTTCTTTGGATCGAATTGATTCCCCCAAACATAGAGATAGCCGTGGGGACCCCGCGCCGCCTTCTCCCACTCCGCTTCGGTCGGCAGGCGCTTCCCCCGCCACCGGCAGTAATCGTCCGCCTCAAACCAATTCACATCGACCACCGGAAAGTTCGCCTCCCCCTCCGGATAGCGTCCTTCTTTCCACGAAGGAGGGGTCTTTCGTTGACGCTTTTGGACAAAATCAAAATAGTCCTGGTTCGTCACTTCGTATCGATCGATCAGGAATTCGGCGACGGAGACCTTCCGCTGCGGATGCTCGTCGAGATACCACGGTTTTTTATTTCCCAACTCCCCCTGGCTTCCGGAGGAGTCGACATCATTGCTCCCCATGATGAACTCACCGGCGGGGATGAGAACCATCTCGGGAGGGGTCTCTTGCTTTCGCGGGAAAAAGAGAAAAAAGAGTCCGGCTGGAACCAGAACAAGAAAGGAGAGGAGAATGACTTTTTTGAAAGACATTGCTATTTCTGGCCGTTCACGACGGAGTGCGCGTCATAATTAAAGCGCATATTGAACCCATGGCAGCGCAGATTGCAGCCCGGACCTTTACGGCCGGTCGGACCGGTATACTCGTCCCCCGTGGCAGAGCCGGGTCCGTTGACCATATGCCCCGCTCCCCACATCGGCTGTCCGGTGGGGCGGTTTGGATTCCCTGCAATGTTCGCCTGGAAGTTAATTAGATGGCTATCGACATTATGTCCGGGGTTATCTGTGGTGAATTGGGAAGAGTTTAATCCGATGTAGACGGTATTCCCCGCCTCGACATTGCTGTGTACATTGTTATGACACTCATGACAGCGGGCATTCGTTCGCCCGACCAAGTGGAGCATATGGAGATTGCCCCCTTGATTCAGCTGGCCGTCTACGTTTGCCGTTCCCCCGCGATAAAAATTGGTGAGGCGCTCCTTGGGCGCCCGCTCCGAAGGACTCCCCCACCACGGCGTAATAAAGGCCGCCTCCGCATGACAATTAAAACAGAGGGCGAAATTTCTGGAATTATAGGTCGCCTTCGCGTTTCCGGTACAACCGGCGGGACAAAGGGTATCTCCGATGAGCGCCTGCTCCGCCGTCCCGACCTTGGTGTCGTAATTGGCCCGAAGAATTCTCTTATAGAGCGATCCATGCGGTCCCTGCGCCGTCTTCGGATCGTTGAGGCTGGCCGTCCGCGCCCCCTCCGGATTGACGGGAATGTCATTCGGAACGTCGGTCGGCCGACGATAAGCCGTCCCGCGTGTATCATCAAAGGTGATCGGTCCCGGATAATCGGGGCAATTGGTGTTCTGGCTGCCGTCCCAGCAGGCCCGCAAGGTCGGGAATCCCGTCAGCGCGAAGGAGATGAGATTGGGAATCCCCCCCAGGTAGGTCCCGAACAGATCGGTGTTGTGGCAGTCGGTGCAGTGGATCGTCTTCTCCCGGCTCAGCCCCATTCTCCCGAGGAGCTGTCCCTGTTGCGTCGGGACCGACATGTTATTCGTATAATTGTTCAAGACCCCCGATTGATTTCTCGCCGGCTGAAAGACCGGATGGAAAGAATGATTAAACCGGGGCGGGTTCGGATCGGGAAGGAAGCTGTTCGCATCGGCCGGGTTTACGATCTTGAAATTCTCCGAGTAGAAGGGGACGGAGGTCGGATCGAACTCCTTCCGCTTGTTGCTCCCATGGGCATTCACCCCCAACGCCGGGTTCGTCGGGCTGTTCCCGCGCGCCTGGACCGTCTTCCCGGTGCCGACGGCGGTGAACAGCGATTCCCGGACATGGTTGTTGAAGGTGTTTCCGTGGCAGCGCAGGCAGACCTCGTAGATATACGGCTCGCGTCGCTCATCGACCGACTTGAGGGTTTCCGCGACGATCCCTCCTTTGATCGTCACCCCCGGCATCCCCTGGAAGCGGTTGCGGCGGGTCACCCGATGCATGTTGTGGCAGTCGACGCATTCCACATGAGAGGTGTCGGGGGTCGGCGCGGCATGCTCGGTGATCGATTTGTTGTTGGCCGGCTCGGTAAAGGGCCCGCCGAAGAAGGACGGCATCCGGTTGTCGCTTCCCAGCTGGACCCCCTCTTTCGGCAGATCGACGAAGACCGGCTGGTGTCCGAGGGCCAAGGTCAGATCCATCGCGCTGCCGGTCGGCGAGGTTCCATGATTCCCGTTTCCCTCCCGGTCTTTGAAGAACTGGGTCATGATGTCGGGGGCGCGCGTCGGGGCCTGAAGGATCGACGTCTCCTGCGGCTGATGGCATTGGAAGCAGGTCTGCTCGATCGCCACGTTTCCGAACTTGTCGACCCCCTCCCGCATGATACGGACCGCCCCTTGCCGGGTGTGCGGATCATGGCAAACAAGACAGGCGCGCTCGGCGACGGCCGGCGTCTCGCTGTTGTGCAGATTGGTCGCCCCCGGCTTCAGATGCGAGTCGTCGAACTGGCCGGTCTGCCGATCGCCAAAGTGGGAATTCAGATCGGCGGCGTTGTAAGGCCATCCCGGCTTGTCGTGGCAGAAGAGACAGATGATCGCCCCCCCTCCCTTCGGCGGCGCCTCGGTGCCGGGCGACCCCGGATGTTTCTCCGCCTGGGTGGCGGCAAAGGTCATCGACTGAAGCCGGTTGGCCCGAAGGAATTTCGGGAAGTCGACCTGGTGAGGATTGTGACAGGAGGTGCACTGAACCGAATCAAAGACGTCGGTGCTGTTCCCGGTCGCCCGCCGAAGCGGGGCAAGCGGCGTCGGCGTGCTCTGCGTAAAGGGACGGCGGATCGGGGGGCCGGGATTGACGAACTCCGCATCTTTGGAGAGCAGCTCGGTGTCGAAGGTCATCGAGATCGGGTGATCGTTGCGAAGATCCCGGCCCAAGACGCGGGTCGCCTGCTGCGTCGGCCCTTCGCCGATAGGAATGCTTCCGGGAGGGCCGGCCGGCCGCTGACCGGTCGGATACTCCATCTGAATCGGATTGAGGCCGTTCGGATCATATCCTCCGCTTCCCGGCTTGTTGAGGACGCTGCCGAGCGCGATGGTCCCGTCATGACAGGAAAGACAAAGTCGGGAATAGCCGGTCGGGCGGCCGGGATCGTTCGGCTTCGCCTCGAACGACTTGCTCCAGACCTGGTCATACATTTGATAATGCGCCGGGGAGAGATTGCGGTTCCAGATCGGCGCCCGGATCTTCACCCCCTCCTGGCTGGCGCCGTGTGGGGTATGGCAGAAGACGCAGACCTCGGTGGTCCCGTTCGGACCGGCGGCCGATTTAATGTTTCGCTCCATATCGGGATCGAAGAGATGCTGAAAGAGGGTCGGATTCGGAACCGGATTGGCCGAGAGATTGTGCTTGGTGTTGCTGACATCTTCGTTAAACGGCTCGACCGTCGGCTGGGCGGAGGAAGGGCTCCGGAACGGAATTCCGAGCAGCGACAGAACAACGGTCCCCAAAACGGAGAGGAAAATGATCCCCAATCCCCAAACAGCGATCTTTGACCTAAATCTTCCCCGCATCAATACCTTCTCTCCACTCCGGCGAACAATATAATAACCGGCCTTTCTTTTGTCAACAGAGGAACCCTCTAAACCGACCTTTTACCAACCCTAGAAGAAGCTGCTTTCTTCTCAGGAGCCGGAGGGACTTCCTTGTCTTCCAGCAACTGGAACACCTGGACCCGCTGATTGTACGAATCGGAAACGTAAATCTTCCCCTCCCGATCGACGGCAATTCCGGAAGGGAGCCAGAAGAAGCCCGGCTCCACCCCCGACCGGCCGAAATGGAGGAGAAGCTCCCCGGACGAATTAAAGATCTGAACGTTATCGTAAAGGGTATCGACGACGTAGAGATGGTTCGCCCGATCGACCGCAATCCCCTTCGGCCGGGAGAATTGGCCGAGCGTCGCGCCCAGGCTCCCGATCTGAGATTGGAACTGCCCGTCCGGATCGAAGACCTGCACCCTGAAATTGAGCGAATCGGAGATGTAAAGCCGGCCCTCCTGATCAACCGTCGCATAGGTCGGATAGTTTAACTCTCCCGGGCCGGTCCCTCGCTTTCCGATCGTCCCCTTCTTCTCCCCGGCGAGGTTATAGACCAAGACCTGATGTCCCATCGTATCGACGACGTAAAGCCGCTCGCGCGATCGGTCGACGGCCAGACCGGAGACCCGCTTCATCTCCTCCTCCCGGCCGATCACCCGGACCGACTCCCCTTCCGGATCATAGACGAAGATCCGGTTGAAATTGGCGTCGGCGACGTACAGCCGCCCGGACCCGTCGACCGCGACCCCGATCGGATTCTGCAGCCGCTCGAACGGCGGAGGAAGCCGGAAATACTGTTTGTATTGATGGTCCTTCTGATTGAAGTAATGGACCACCTGCAAACCGGTGTCGCCGATATAGACCCCTCCCGCCTCGTCGACCGCGATCCCGGAGGGGCGAATGATATGCGGCGGCTCCCTTTCTCCGAAGATAAAGCGGATCACCTTCTTAAACCAGGAAGGCTCTACCCCGACATCTTTCGGCTCGGTCAGGTTCTGAACGAAGGTGATTTTCGGGGGATCGGGCGGCTCCGGCCAAA
>SCUR01000486.1 GCA_004297235.1 Candidatus Manganitrophaceae bacterium
GAGGGGCGATCCGCGCCGCTCTTGCGCGGTCGCGCCGAGTTCGACCGTGGGGTCCAGGGGTTCACCCCGGCGGCTGGGGAGGCCGAAGGGGCCGCGGCGTGGCGGCCCCACGGTGGGGTTTGGGGCAACGCCCCATTCCAATGTACTTAATTGATTTATTCGATTATTGCACTTAAATCTGCACTCCCAACAAATTCCGGACCATCATCCCGATCAGATAAGTCACCCCCGCGGCGACGGCGATGATGATCACATTCGTCAGGGCGCGGCGTCCGATGTTCATGCCGGAGAGGAATCCGAGGACTGCCGAGACGAGGAGGATCATCGTCCCGGCGCTGACGATCGACCAGAGCGCCGTGTGGGCACCGAAAAGAACGGGGAGGAGCGGGAATGCGGAGCCGACAAAATAGCTGATCCCCACGATTGCCGCCGATCTCAACGCCGGCTCCGGCTTGTCTTCTCCACCGGCTCCTTCTCCCAAAAAGCGGCTCTTCTCTTCGTCCGTTCGCCGCACCTCGTTTTCGGAGCTGGTCGCAACGTAGGTGCCGGCCGCCATGGAAAGGGCCCCCGCGACGGCGGTCGTCAGCCCCGCCAGCAAGACGAGCGAGTTCTGCCCGAAGCTCGCAAAGAAACCGCTGACCGCGCCGAGAATCTCGACCATCCCGTCGTTGAGGCCGAGAAAGACATTCCGGATCCGATCGGGATTGATGATCCTTTCCTTTAGCCGGCTGACGATCACATCTTCATGCTTGAATTCGTCCTCCAAGACCCCCCGGACCGCCTTCCCGATCGAATTGTCTTTGTTCTCATTCCAGAGGGTGAGGTACTTGCGAATGCCGTGGATCTCGATCGCTTCTAAAATTAGGTCGATCGCCGGGGCGCCGAAGAGCCGGCAGATCAGAACGATCAGCTGCAGCTTCAGCCGCCGGGCCGGATTGAGCTCGGAGATCTCGATTCCGAAAAGATTCTGCCAAAAGGCGAGGTGTCCCCCCTCCACCTTGATCAGCTCGTCAAGCGTCGGATGCAGCTCGGGCGCGGAGATCTCCCGAAATTTCCGGTACAGCATCAAATCGAACAGTTCATCGAGGACGAGCTGGCGGGCCAGGTGCGGATCGACCGTTTGAACGTTTTGCATCGTGAACTCCAATGGGGAATGTTTCTCGAACAAGAGAGGCGATCTTCTTTTTCGATCATACCTTTCATCTCCAGGTCAATTCAAGCCCGTATACCGCCCGCCTCGTTGCGATCGGGAGAGATCGTATGAGGAGGCGAGATCGTTCGAGCATTCGATGCCGCTTTCCCTGGGACGATGCCTTCGTTGGCCGTTCGTACTTGCCTGAATCCTTACTCTTTTGAAAATTATTCTGATTGACATTGCCGGACGAGACTACTAATGTGTATAAACCAGTAATTAAGGGAATGTGGTTACTGGTGAAAAGTCAACGATATTTCCGGAGATTCTTAAAGAAGATCTGCAAGGGGCAGCTCTTTGATTTAAGATGATCCGGAAAGAGGAGGTGCAAAATGAAGAAGGTCATTGGACTTTTGTTCGGGATTGCGCCCTTTCTTCTCTTCGCCGCCACGGTCGTCGCGGCCCCGCTGCAGATCAATGAAAGCTCTCCGCTGGTGAATGGAAACAGGTGTAATCCGATGAATCAGTTCCTCACCGCGAGCGGCGGCTCGGGGCCGACGCCGTATAAGTGGAAAATTACCTCCGGCACGCTGCCGTCCGGTCTGACGATGCCATCGTACTATGCCACCATGTCGACCGTGATCACCGGCACGCCGACCACCGCCCAGACCAAGACCTTCACCGTGCAGGTCACCGACGGCGCGCGCCATACCGCCTCCAAGGTCTTCAGTCTCACGATCGACCCGCCGCTGACGGCGGTCATCACCAACCAAACCACCTCCTTTTCGGCGACGCGGGGGACCTTCTTCTCCTTCAATGTCTTTTCGCAGGGGGGATGTAACCCACGGACCTTCTCTATTACGGCGGGGCAGCTCCCGCCCGGCATGTCGTTGAGCGGGAACGTGATTTCCGGAACACCCACGACCGCGGGGTCATACACTTTCACCGTAACCCTGCACACCCAGGACGGTCAGACGACCTCCCAGCCGTTCACCATTACCGTCAGCTGATCCACATTTGAGAAGGGGACGGTCAGAGATGGCCGTCCCCTAACTCCATTCGGGTTTGACTCTTCTCTGATGGAGAGCGATCATGCGCGAGACAAGAAAGAGAGCGTTTCGGGACCATTTCAGTTTTTTCCTTGGACTCCTTTTATTTTTATCTTGGACCGGACCGATCGCCTCCGCACAGATGATCGGGTCGGTCTCTCCGACGGCCGGCCCTTCGGGAACGTCGGTCACGATCACCGGCTCGGGTTTCGGCAAGAGACAGGGGTCGAGCACCGTCACCTTTAATGGAATCCCGGCGGCGGTAACGAGTTGGATCGACAGCGAGGTGAGCGTCGCGGTTCCGGAGGGGGCGACCTCCGGTCCGGTGGTGGTGACCGTCGACGGGGAGTCGACTGAGGCGGAAGATCACTTCAGGGTGATCGTTCCTGTTTCGCCCCCCTCATTGTCCGCCGTATCTCCCGCCGCCTCTCCTCGTCATTCGAATGCCGTCGGTATGGCGGTCACCCTCACCGGATCGGGGTTCGGCGACGATCAAGGATCAAATGCCGTTACTTTTAACGGCGCTCCGGCCGCCGTGATCGCCTGGAGCGAGACACGGATTCGTGTGAAGCTCCCGGAGGGGGCGACCACCGGCCCGGTGGTGGTCACGGCTCATGACGAGCCGAGCAACCCGCTCTCTTTTACCGTTTTTCCTCAAGTCTCTTCATTGTCTCCCGCGGCCGGCCCGGCGGGGAGCGCTTTTACCATTTACGGAAGTCATTTCGGCGGAACCGCGGGGGCCGGCTCCGTCCGATTTAATGGTCTTCCGGCGCCGATCATCCGCTGGTCGGAGAGTCAAATCGTTGCAACGGTTCCGGATGGCGCGGCCTCCGGTCCGGTGGTCGTCACCGTCAACGGGGTGCCGAGCAATGCCGATCAGCTCTTCGCCGTCCGTTCTGTTTCGAGCCCGATGATTGCTTCTCTCTTTCCCGGCTCCGCCCCTTCGGGGGCGTCGGTTATTATTACCGGATCGGGATTCGGCGGCGTCCAGGGGGCCGGCGCGGTCACCTTCAACGGCGCCCCGGCCGCGGTCCTCGGTTGGACGGAGACACAGGTGATCGCGACGGTTCCCGACGGCGCGACCTCCGGTCCGGTCGTCGTCACCGCCCATGAGGCGATCAGCAATCGGAATCAGGTTTTTACCGTGACCTCTGAATCGACCTTTTCATTAACATCGATCGCACTCACCCCGGAGCACCCGACGCGGACGGTCGGTCAAACGGTGTCGTTGACCCCGGTCGGGATCTTCAAAAGCGGATTCGCGCAGCCTCTCAGCCTCGCCACGGTGGCGGCCGGCGTCGCCCATACCTGCGCGGTTCTCTCGGAAGGGACCGTCTCCTGTTGGGGCGAGAATACCTTCGGGCAGCTGGGCGCCGGGAGCGCCCTTCCTTCCACGGTTCCGGTCAAGGTCCGAGGAATCGACAGCGCGACGGCGATCGCGGCGGGCGGGGCCCACACCTGCGCCCTTCTCTCTGAAGGGCGGGTCGTCTGTTGGGGAGACAATGCCGCCGGCCAGCTCGGCAACGGGACGACGACCGGGTCGGCCCTTCCGGTGGAGGTCACCGGCATCACCCATGCCGTGGCGATCCGGGCGACCGGCCACTATGCGTGCGCCGATCTGTCGGACGGCGCCACCCAATGCTGGGGGGCCGACGGCTCGGGCGCGCTCGGCAATGCGGCGGCGCTCGATTCCTCCACGCCGGTCACGGTCGACCGGATCGGCAATCCACAACCGACCCCCGCCGGGGAGAGCGCGACCTGTGTTCTCTCCGAAGGGCGGGTGAATTGCTGGGGGGATAATACGTTCGGCCAGCTCGGCAACGGAACAGGCCGCGGATCGGTCACGCCGGTCCGGGTCGACGGAGTCGGCGGCGCCCTGGCGATCGCGGCCGGAAGCTATCATACCTGTACGGTGTTGTCGAACGGCACTTTGAGTTGCTGGGGAGCCGGCATTTCGGGCCAGCTGGGCGACGGCAAAGCAGCCGGGTCGAGCGCCCCTGTCACGGTCAACGGGATCAAGAGCGCCGCCGCCGTCGTTTGGACGAGCAGCGATCCGAGCGTGGCGACGGTCGACGCGAACGGCCGGGCCATCGCGCTTCGCCCCGGGCTGACCACCTTGAGCGCCACCTCCCGGGGGGTCAGCGGAAGCACCACCCTGTTGGTCGAATCGCCGGCGCCCCCCGCGGCCGCCCCGGCTCTCAACGCGGAGAACGTTCCGAGGTCACGATGACCCGGGGGGTCGTTCACGGCTCGGCGTCCGGCCGTTCCGGGAAAGGATGTCCTGATCGGTCGTGCAGTCGACGCCGATCCGTTTGAGGCGGGAGGAGGCGGGCATGAGTAATGCGTACCTGATCAACAAAAATGAGAAGGTCGTTTTCGAAGTGTGGGTCGGGAAGATTACCAAAGAAGAGTTTTTTGCGCATGATCGGAAACTCTTGAACGATCCGGAGCTTCCTCCCGGATCGAGCGTTCTTGTCGACATCACCGGCGCTTCCTTCGATGAGATCGGAGAGGCGGGGTTTGAGGAGCTGGTTCGGCTCTATCGGGAGCATCGGGACCGAACGGCGGGGGTCAAAGTGGCCATTGTGGCCTCAAAAAACTTCCAGAGGGCCAAAATGTACGAGAGCGAGACCGCGCCGGCCTTGCTGAATGTCATCGTCTTCAACGAAATGAACCATGCCTGTACCTGGCTGGGAGTGAATAAGAAAGAAGCGCAAGAATGGATCGATTCAAAAAGGGCCGAGCTGATTTCCTCTTCCGCCGTATGAGGCGAGTCAGGGGATTTCAAGAAGAGGGATCGGCCGGATGAAGGACCGACACGCGGGACCTGGAGGGGATGCATGGGCAACGCCTACGCGATCATGAAGGACGAACGGCTTATTTTTGAAGTCTGGGCCGGGAAGATCACGAAGGAGGAGCTGTTTCAGCATGAACGAAGACACTTGCGCGACCCCGACTTCCCTGTTTCACCCCGTCTCCTCGTCGATATCACCGGTGCCTCTTTTGATCTGACGGCCGGCGAGGAGGAGATCCAGACGTTCATCGCGCTCTATCAGGAGCACCGGGACCGGATAACGGGAGCCAAGGTGGCGATTGTGGCGACGAAAGATTTCAATCTCGCCAAGGTGTATGAGAAGCATGCGCTTACCTTGTCGATCGATGTCATCGTATTTAACGAGATCGGAAACGCCTGCACCTGGCTCGGCGTCGATGAAACGGAAGCCCGCGCCTGGATGAATTCAAAACGGACCCTGCTCCTTTCATCTTCCTCTATCGCTTAAACGGGGAACAAGAAATCTCTTCCGGTCCAAACCTCCCTTGCCGAAATACCATCCTCGCTATTACGCTTGATTTTGAGTCGATCGCCGAAATATGTTAGAGAGTGGTCTGTCGCGATCCCAACCGTAAGGGCGGGTCGATTTAAAATCCGAAGAGGAGGAATCCACTTCTAACGTCCGGATCTGCTCAAAAGGAGCGTTCAATGAAAGCGTCTATTTTGGTTGCGATGTTTGCCTTTGCTTTTTTAATCTCCGATGTCCCTTCCGCGCGCGCCCAGACTCCTCCTCCGCCTCAAAATTTCGATGGAAAGGTCATTCTGCCGAGTACCTTCGGAGATCTGATTTGTCTCGGCGGCTGGGATGCCGAATCGAGACGATGCAACGGCGCCCAGGTGAGCTCCGGCGGATTGGCCGCCCTTTCCGCGATGCGGTCGGCCGAGGCGCTGGAGCGGATCCAGGCCCTTCTCGATACGATGAGCAAGACCCTTTCCGAAAATACCGAGGCGGTTCTGAGTATCGAGAACTCGATCGAACAGCAGAACCGGCAGGCGGGCGAATCGCTGCGCCAGGCGGTTGCAAAAAAGGTCGACGCCGTCGCGGAGACGGTCGATGATGATTCGGTGAAAGAAGCGCTTCAAAAATTGAAGAACGACCTCCTCCGGGAGATCGATCGGGAAAATCCGAAACCGGCCGCTGAATCGGGACGATAACTGATCGGAGAGGGGGAGAGAGAAGAAAATGGACGCGAGCGCCGGGAGGCCCGGCAAAACCTCGGCTGAAAGGAAGCGCGATTCCTCTTTCCCCAAAAAAGGGGAGGCTTCCTTCCGTTCGACGCCTGCCCCGGGGGAGCGATGGCGCTCTCTACAGCGAACCGCCGGCAATCAGGCGGTCCAACGGATGCAGGCGGGGATGAAGATCGGATCGCCGGAAGATCCCTCCGAACGGGAAGCCGATCGGGCGGCCGACGCGATCGTCAGGATGCCCGGCGCATCGTTCCGGCCGGCCGGGCCGGTCGCCGATGCGCCCGCCGCTCCGGACAGCGCCCCCGCTCGGATCGACGGCTTCCATGGATCGGGGCAAGCCCCGTCCGACGCGGTGAAAGCCTACTTCGCGCCGCGGCTCGGCCGGACGTTGGCGGGGGTGCGGTTCCATACCGATTCCGGCGCCGCGCGGCTCGCGCGCTCGCTGAATGCGCGGGCCCTCACCGTTGGCCGCGACGTCTTCTTCGGCGCGGGGGAGTACGCCCCCGAATCGATCGAAGGAAAAAGATTGATCGCGCATGAGCTGGCCCATGTGGCGCAGCAGCGCGATGCGCCGCCGGTGATCCGGCGGAAACTGAAACTGGATCCTCCCGCCTACACCCGGATCAATCCCATCGACCGCATTCTCAACAATCGTCCGATCGGCTTGACAACGCCGACGATCAACGGCCACGCGCTGCCGGACAACTTCAATCAGGCGGGGCAGTTGCTCCTCGATGGGCTTCAGCCCAAGGAGGCGAGCTACGAGGCGAAGACAAAAGAGTGCCGCTTCAACGATTTTGACGCCACCGTTTCCTCCGACGTCATCATTCCGACCGAGCCGGAGAAGGGGGTTTGGAGGATGGATTTTCCGGGGGCGGGGATCGCCGGAATTCCGAACTGCCATGATAAAAAGGTCGTCCCGGTGGTGATGACCGGGAAGCCGAGCAGCGAGGAGGCCGGAAAGTGGATGGAGAAAAATGAGCAGGAACATGTCGATGATTTGAAGAAGCTCTACGAAAAATATCTGAAGCCGCACTTTGATTGGCTGATGAAGCTCAGGATCAAAAGCGAGGATGGGGCCAAATGCGCAGAGGTTTTGATGAAGGAGCTGGGAAATAAAGATGCCGTTGCCATCCGGGATTTTCTCAACGATTGGACCGCATCGATCAAGAAGAGGGACGAAGGAGGCAAGCATACCCTGCACAACGACATCAAGGAAAAGGATCATTGCTCCCGCGTCGAAATCGAGTCGGCAAAGAAGTAACCTTCCGCGTCCGCGGGAACATCCGATGTCGGTAGTGTCCTAATTTAATTATAGAGACTGTTCAAAGACTGAAGAGTGTTGGAATGGGGCGTTGCCCCAAACCCCACCGTGGGGGCCGAGTGCCCGGCCCCCTTCGGCCTCCCCGTGCAGCAAGGGGAAACCCCTTGCAACCCCACGGTCGAAACTCGCACACTCACAGAAGAGTCCTGTGATTGTGCTTCAGACAGTCGACCTTGTAAGGTAGGTGAAACGTCTGGACAGAAGGAACGCAGGAATGCGTGAACGACCAAGGAATACCCCTCCAAGCGCGCAGGCTCGGTTAGGCTTACTACTCATAAAAATAAAAGAGCAAAGAGGCTGCGCGTGTGCGGCCTGCGGACGCGATATTCCTGCGTACTTTGATAGACGTTTCACCGACCGAATCAGGTCGCCTGCCGAAGCGCAATCCACGATGCTCTTTCGTGGTTGAGCGAGTTGCGACCGTGGGGGTGCTGGGGGGTGTCCCCCCGCTGCCCTGGG
>SCUR01000487.1 GCA_004297235.1 Candidatus Manganitrophaceae bacterium
ATGATCTGAACCAGCTCCCATCCTTGCGACCCCAGAAAATTGAGCTGATTGTCGATCTGCACCCCGGCCAGTCGTTCCGCCTTATATTCCCATTTCGGCACGGCAGACTCCCAAAAGCGCGGGAAATTTAAGATCGCGGAATGCGGCGTGAGGGGGGAGGAATGGAGCTTCTCTGTTTTGACTCCGCAATCCGCAATTCGAATTCCGCATTCGAAACTTCCGTCAGACCTTGATCATCAGCAGTTTTTTCATTTTTTTCTTCCAGAGGAGGCGCTTGAGCTCTTCGATCTTTTCACGCGCGGCCGCTTCTCCCCGTTGGATCGCCTCCTCGGAACGCCAGAAGTCGGACCAATGAAGCCGGCCGACATCGGGCCGAATCACCACATCGGCTTTGGCCAATTGCGCGCCCGATAAAGCCCGGCGGGTGATCTCGCCCGCCCGCAAAACGATGTCGAGCCCGCTGGTGAAATCCCGGAGCGTTTCGGGGCTCTCCGACGCGTCGATCGCAATGACGAAGTCGGCCCCCCGCTGGATCAGCGGATCGACCGGCACCTGGTTGACCCATCCGCCGTCGATCAATTGGGCCTCCCCGATCGTAATCGGCGGGAAGACGCCGGGGATCGCGCAGCTGGCCGCGATCGCCTTTCGAATCGGCCCCTCCGAAAGGACCACCTCGCTCCCGTGGGCCAGGTCGGCCGCGACGGCGAGGAAGGGGATCGCCGTCTCTTCGATCCCCTTGTCCTCAAAGAGCCGGCTGATGTGCGCGATATAGTCTTGCTCGGAAATGAACGAAGAGCGCCGAAGGGAGATCCCCCAGAAGATCCCCTTCTGGAGATACGATTTGAGATTCGTGATGAAGCTCGCGCGCTTTTCTTCTTCGTAGTGCTTTTTGATAAAGAAGAGCTTGGTCCGGCGGAAGGAGTCGCTGCTTAAGTAATCGCAGACGCGCTGACGCACCTGATCGGCATTCGGGTGCTGTGCGTACATCGCGCCGGCGATGGCGCCGAAGCTGGTCCCGGCAATCAGATCAAACTCGATTCCCTCCGATTCCAGGACCTTTAACACACCCAGGTGAGCCAGCCCCCGCGCCCCTCCGCCCCCGAGCGCCAAGCCGACCTTAAAATACTTATGCATCTTACACTGTCAGCACTGTTTGTGGCTTCAGAACGCGGTGACCGGATCCGGAGCGATTCATCCTTTTGCTCTCACTCCGGAATCCGACATCCGCATTCCGCGCTTACTTTATGAGGAGGCAGCCCCTTCGGTCGCCTTCTTTTCCTTCTTCTTCCCCTTCGCTTCGATGAAAGCGGTCCGGGTTTGAATCGATTTCTTCCGCCGCTGCGCCCGCTTCAATTTCTTGAGGGTCTCTCGAGAAGCGGCCCGATCTCCCGCCGCTTCCTTCCGTTGCGCCGCCACTTTCGTCTTCAGTTTGGTGATCCGCTTATCCAAATCTTTTACCTCAGCCACGTTCGTCTCCTTATGATATAAAATAGCGCATCCCGAAAGGTTCGATTCTCCCCTCTCCAGGATACCGTCTTCTCTCTCCTGCCTACCATGTTTGGACCTTGGTTCCATCGAGCCCGATCTGCTCGCTGCGGCTATAGACATCGTACACGTCCCGGTCGCAGGAAATCAATGAATCGGGCTCGTCTTCATAACATCGGATCCCCCACTCCGTCGAGCGGGTGAAGGGATCGATCGGGATCCGGCGAAGATATTTCCGGATCTTCTTCTCGTTCGGGTCGGCCACCGGAACCCCCTTGACCAACACCTCCAGGCGCTTCGGATACCCCGTCTCCTCGTTGGCGATATCCGACTCCGAGTGGGAAATCCGTTTCGAATCCCAGTCGTCCTTAAATTGATCAATCGCCAGCCGTATCTCCCGCAGCGCCTGCCTCAACTCCATCTCTTTGGTCCGCCGCTCCCCCATCTTCGAAAGGGGCATCGCCGCCGAGGCCAGGATCAGAATAATGACCGCCGTGACAATCAGTTCAAGGAGCGTCAGGCCCGAGGCGTCTTTGAGTTTTCGGAAAAGAAACGAAGTCATCGAACATTGACGAGTCCGGGGAAGATATCGGCGTTGATCGGTCCGCGCGAGGGATTCAGAAGACGCACGTTGCGGAAATCGATCCGGCTCGACGCGCCGGCCCGCTGCCCCTCAAAAACGAGGGTGAAGAGAGTCCCGGAGCCGCTGATCCCCTTCTCGTCGGCGTTCCGGTTGATCTGAATGTCGACGGTCCCCCCGTTCTGCGGCGTCGATGAGACCAATGAGACGTTCTTTCCGTCTCCCTTCATAAAATCTCCCTCGACCACCCCCTTCAGGTTCAGAACGGTCGGATCGAACGCGACCGACAGGTTCGCCGAGGAGAGCCCCTTCACATTATCGACGCGGACTTCGATATTCACCGCGCCGTTCACCCCGGTGGAAGATTCCCTCGGAATGACCGAGAGGATCGGAACCAATCGGCTCTCCGGCGCCGGCGGCAGCGGCGCGGGCCGCGCTTCGGACGAAGGAGCGAGCGGCGACGTCGTCGGGGAAGACCCTTCCGTTTCCCGCTTCACCTCGCCGACGGTGGGAAACTCGGAAAAGAGGGGGCGCGTCGAATAGGTCTCTTCGGTCCCCGACCAGAACGATTGGAGCGGCTTCTCGGGGGTTTCGAGGGTTCGGACGATATGGGGGGTGATCGTCATGACGATATCGGTCTTCGCCTTATTTTTCTCGACATGAGAGAAGAGCCGGCCGATGAGCGGGATATCGCCCAATCCGGGAATCTTGTTGGTCGTCGTCCGCTCGTCGTCCCGGACCAATCCGCTGATCACGACCGTTTCGCTGTCCCGGACGTTCAATACCGTCTCGGTGTTCCGGTTGCCGAAGCGGAATTGTTGCTGGCCGTTCCCGAGGTTGACCAGATCGCCGAGGGAGGTCACCTCCAGGTTCAGCTTCATGGTGACATCGTTCGTGAGGTGAATATTCGGCTCGATCGTGAGCTTGATGCCGACATCCTTGAATTCGATCGACGTGGTGGTCGTCGCCCCGCCGACAATGGTGGAGGTGGTCGGCGCGGAGGTCGTGGTCGAGAGGAGGATCGGAACCCGATCGCCGATGTTGATCTTGGCGCTTTTGTTATCGAGAACCCGGATGCGCGGATTCGCCAGGGTTTGCGCCTCCGATTCCTGTTTGAAAAAATCAACGATGAGAGAGGGGAGAACAAAAAAGATCGTCGAGTCGTTGAGGTCTTTGAGGTCCTGAAGGTTGATGCTTCCGGGATTGCTGGCGCTGGTGCCGTTCCCGGCAAAGGCCTGAAAACCGCTTTGGCTGAAGTTCCAACCGAGTTTGGATCCCTTCGTTCGGTTCATTTCCAAGATCTCGACCTCGAACAACACCTCGGCCACCTTCCGGTCGTTCGCCTCGATGATCTTCTCCGCCAGCTTGATCTTTTCGGGGGTATCGCGGATCACGATCGTATTCAACTCGTCGTTGACGAACACCCGCCGGGTCTCCAGCATCGTCCGCAACAGATTCACCATCTCCTTCGCCTTGACGTTGGAGAGATAGAAAGTCCGGATGATCAGATCTTGGTACTGATCGACTTTTTGTTTGGTCTTGGGAATGATCAGAATGGTTTCATCGCTGATCTTCTTCATGAAGAGATTGTTGGTCGAGAGGATGAGGTTCAACGCCTCCTTGAAGCTGGCGTCTTTGATAAAAATGCTGATCGTCTCGTCCCGAACATCTTTATCGAAGAGAATGTTGATCCCCGCCGATTTGGCCAGCAGCTCGAAGACCTCTTTGAGCCGCGCGTTCTGAAACTTGAGGGTGATCGGCTGGGTCGATTTAAGGGAGAGCTCATCGACCTCCCCCCCGACGTCCCGCTGCCGCTTCATCGCCTGCGCCAGGATCTCCTTGCCCTGAGGAAGGGTCGGGTCGCGCTCCAACGCCCGCTCGAGGAACTCGATCGCTTCGGTGAAACGCTCGGCCTTGATCAGCTTTTGCCCGATCGCAAAATTGTCTTCCGCCTCTTTCTTCCGCAGCGTCTTGGCAAAGAGATCTTGATACTCCTTCTGGCTCGGATCAAGGAGCATCGCCCGCTTGATCTCTTCCAAAGCGACCGGAACATTTTTTTGGCTGATCAGCTCTTTGGCCCGGTCGGCATGGGCGGCCGCCGCTTTCAGTTTGGCCTCGTCCATTTTCTGTTTGAGCTTCTGATTGAAGGGGTCTTTCTTGAGCGCGTCCGAATAAACCTGGTAGGCTTCTTCCCAGCGTTTCTCGCCGGCGAATTCATCCCCGAGGCGGACCTGCTTGGAAGCAAAGCAACCGGAGAGAAGAAGGATAAAAAGGGTCGCCCCAACGGTTAACGATACGGTAGAACGCCCTTTTTTTTGTTGCACGATTCCTCCTATACAAAGGTACCGTGAGGCGACAAAGGAGGAAACGTGAGGCGGGAGGGGTAAGATCAAAATCCTTTTAATCTTTTACCCCTTACGCCTAACGCCTCACGCCTCACGTGTTTCAATTGCTCTTAAAATAATCGACGGTCTTCATGAGCCCCTCTTGAAGGGGGACGCGCGGCTCCCAATCGAGCGATTTGTGAATCTTTTGGGCGTCGAGGCAGCTTCGGATCTGCTCCCCCTTCTTCTCCGGACCGTGGATCTCCTTGGCGTCCGAGCCGGTGACGTCGAGAAGATGCCGGAAGAGCTGGTTGACCGAGGTCTCCTTCCCGGTCCCGATATTGAACGTGTCGTTCACCTGGCTGTGCAGGACCGCCATATTGGCTTCCACCACATCTTCCACAAAGACATAATCCCGTGTCTGCATTCCGTTTCCATTGATGATCGGCTGCTCCCCGCGAAGCATTTTTTGGGTGAAGATGGCGACCACCCCCGCTTCGCCGAACGGATCTTGCCTCGGGCCGTAGACGTTGGCATATCTCAGCGCGGAATAATCAAGGCCGCAGACCTTTTGATAATAGTAGAGGTAATGCTCGCTCGACAGCTTGCTGATCCCGTACGGAGAGAGCGGATGCGTCGGATGCTCCTCCGGCGCCGGAAAAATCTGCTGATCCCCGTAGATGGCGCCCCCGGAAGAGGCGAAAACGATCCGGCGCGTTCCGTTTTTAACCGCGCATTCCAGCAGGTTCAAGAGACCGATAATGTTCGTCTGGGCGTCGAAGGCCGGATCGGCGACCGACCGGCGGACGTCCATCTGCGCCGCATGATGGCTGACCACCTCGGGCTTCTCCTTCTGAAAAACCCGCTCCAAACGATCGCTCAGGATATCCAGCTTGTAGAATTTGGCTTCCTTATGGATGTTCTTCTTCTTCCCGGTCGAGAGATTGTCCACCACCACCACCTGATGTCCCTCTTGGATCAGGCGATCGACCAGATGAGAGCCGATAAACCCGGCTCCCCCCGTCACCAGCACCTTCATCTGCGTCCATCCTTTCTGTAAGAGCAAGCGCTTTCGATTGCGGAATACGGATTCCGGATTGCGGAGTAAAACCGAAAATGATTTTTCATTTCAATCCGCACTCGTCTGCTCTCCTGCGCCGGTCCTTCTAAAATATACCAGAAACTCGGCATTGCCTTTTTGTCCCAGGATCGGCGAGGGGATCGATCCGCCGATCTCCAATCCCCATGTCGGGGCTTGACTGAAAATGCGATTGAGTACGCTCTGATGTTTTTCCGGGCTCCGAACGATTCCGCCCCGGCCGACTTCCCCTTTGCCCACTTCGAACTGCGGCTTGACCAGCGCGATGATCTCACCGAGCGGTCTCAGGAAAGGAAGCACCGCCGGAATCACCTTCTCCAGCGAGATGAACGAGACGTCGATCGTCGCCAGATCAACCGGCTCCGGAATCGCCTCCGCCGGAAGGGTGCGGATGTTGCTCCGCTCCAAGACGATCACGCGGGGATCTTGGCGAAGCCGCCAGGCAAGCTGGCCGTAGCCGACGTCGACGGCGTAGACGCGCGCCGTCCCTCTTTGGAGAAGACAGTCGGTGAAGCCGCCGGTGGACGCCCCGACGTCGATCGCCACCTTCCCGGAGAGATCCGGACGAAAGGCATCGAGCGCCGCTTCGAGTTTGGTCCCTCCCCGGCCGACGTAAGGAGAGGCCGGTCCGAGAAGAACGATCTCCGCATCCTGCGGCACCTGAGCGCCCGCCTTTTCAACCTTCTTTCCATCGACCAGGACCGATCCGCTCAGGATCAGGCTGCGGGCCCGCTCCCGGCTCTCGGCCAGTCCGCGCGCTTGCAAAAGGAGATCGAGGCGTTCTTTGGATTTGGCGGAAGACCGAGCCGACATCATTTCCCTAATCGAATCGCCCGATCCTCATTTTGGGGAGAGGCGCCGATCCCGAGCTTGATAAACTCGAGGACGGAGGCGGCGATGCGCTCTGCGTCAAGTCCGAGTTTCTCGCGAAGGATCCGCTGCGCTCCATGCTCAATGAACTGATCGGGGATTCCAATCCGCCGAACGTCCACCGGGGGGATCCGTCCCGCACTCTTCTCCTCCTCCAACAGGGCGAGGACCGACTCGCCGAACCCGCCCGACAGGGCATGCTCTTCCAGGGTGACGATCCGGCGACACCGCTGGGCGATTAAGGCCAGCAGCTCCCGATCGATCGGCTTGGCGAAGCGCGCATTCACGACGGCGACGGAGAACCCCTCCCCCTCCAGAAGCGCGGCGGCGGCCAGGGCCGGATAGACCATGTTCCCGAGGGCCACCAAAGCGACATCGATCTCACCGGCGGCCGATCCATTCTCCAGGCCCTCGGCGGTGAGGTCTCCTCGCAGGAGCTCCCCCTTCCCGATCGGAAGCGGCATCGCCGGCTCTTCGAGGGGAACACCGATCGCCTCCCCCCTCGGATAACGGATCGCCGCCGGCCCGGGATGCTTCAGGGCGGTGGCCAACATCCGTTGAAGTTCATTCTCGTCTTTCGGGGCCATCAGAACCATATTGGGAATGGTCTTCAGGTAGGCGATGTCGAGCACGCCGTTGTGGGTCGGTCCATCTTCGCCGACCAATCCGGCCCGATCGAGGCAAAAGAGAACCGGCAAATTTTGGAGGGCCACGTCATGAACGATCTGATCGTACGCCCGCTGCAAAAAGGTCGAATAGATCGCCACCACCGGACGAAGGCCGTCCGCCGCCATCCCGGCCGCCAGGGTCACCCCGTGCTGCTCCGCGATGCCGACATCGTAAAAGCGATCGGGAAATTCCTTGGCGAATTTGCTGAGGCCGGTCCCTTCCGGCATCGCCGCCGTGATGGCGACGATCCGCCGATCTTCCTTCGCCAGCGCGATCAATTGCTTTGCAAAGATCCCGGTGTAGCTGGGGGCCGACGATTTCTTTTTAACGAGGCCGGTCGACAGATCGAAGGCGGCGGTGCCGTGGAAGCCGGCCGGATCGCCTTCGGCGGGGGCATAGCCCTTCCCCTTCTTGGTGATCAGATGGACCAGCAGCGGCCCTTCCAGCTCTTTCACATTCTCGAAGGTGGTGAGCAGATGGTCGAGCCGGTGCCCGTCGATCGGGCCGATATATCGAAAGCCCATCTCTTCGAAGAGAAGCCCCGGGGTAATCAATCCCTTCACCGACTCCTCGGCCCGGCGGGCCGCCTTGAGCATCGGCCGGCCGATCTTCGGAATGGTCTTCAGGAGCTCCGCCGTCTCGTTTCGAACCTTCGTATAAAGCGGACCGGTGATGATGCGCGCCAGGTAGGCCGAGAGCGCGCCGACGTTTTTGGAGATCGACATCTCGTTGTCGTTGAGCACCACGATCATGTTGCGCCGGAGCGCCCCCGCGTGGTTGAGCGCCTCATACGCCATCCCGGCGGTCATCGCGCCGTCGCCGATGATCGAGACGACATGATATTTCCCCCCCTGGTGATCCCGCGCCTCCACCATGCCGAGGGCCGCGGAGATCGCCGTCCCCGCGTGGCCGGCGCCGAAGGTGTCATAAGGGCTCTCCGCCCGAGAGAGAAAGCCGCTGATCCCCTGGTATTGCCGGATCGTATGAAACTGATCGCGCCGGCCGGTAAGAAGCTTATGGGGATAGGCCTGATGTCCGGTGTCCCAGACGAAGCGATCTTGCGGCGGGTCGAAGACCGCGTGGAGCGCGATCGTCAACTCCACCGCTCCCAGACTCGCACCGAGATGGCCCCCCTTGTCGGCGACCACCGCGAGGATCGTCTCCCGGATCTCCTGCGCCAGCTGAGGGAGCGATTCTCTCGGAATCTTTTTTAAATCCTTCGGACTGTTGATCTGATCGAGTAAACTCATGCAACCTCACAAGATGAAGCCCTCAGCGAATCTCTATGCTGACTGCTGACGGCTGACCGCCGTATTTCTACTTCTTCCGCTCGACCATGTAGAGCGCCAAGGACCGAAGCGCTTTGGCCTCCGGCCCGAACCCGTTCAGCTCCGCCACCGCCTCTTCGACCAAGACCTGGGCCTCCTTCTTGGACCGCTCCAAACCGATCAGCCGGGGATAGGTCCACTTCTCCTTGGCCTCGTCTTGGCCGACCGACTTACCCAAATCCTTCTCCTCCCCTTCAATGTCCAAGACATCATCGGCGATTTGGAAGGCGAGCCCGACCTTCTCCCCGTAGCGGGTCAGGGAAGAGAGCTTTTTGGGAGAGGCGCCGCCGAGGAGACCGCCGATGCGAACCGAGGCCCGGATCAGCGCCCCCGTCTTATGGGTATGGATGTAGTGAAGCTGTTCCAAGTCGATCGACTTCTTTCCTTCCGATTGGATATCGACCAGCTGTCCGCCGACCATCCCGGTGCTGCCGGCGGCCGATCCCAGCTCGAGCATGACCGAGAGGATCTTCTTATGCGAAATCGAGCCGGTCACCCCCTTCTCGGCGATCAGGGTAAACGCGGCGGTCAGAAGGGCGTCGCCCGCCAGGATCGCGGTGCTCTCCCCGAACATCTTATGATTCGTCAATTTGCCGCGGCGATAGTCGTCGTTATCCATCGCCGGCAGATCGTCGTGGATCAGCGAGTAGGTATGGATCAATTCAATCGCGGCCGCGTAGGGAAGGACCGTCTCTCTCCGGCCGCCGACCGACTCCGCCGCCGCCAGACAAAGAATCGGCCGAAGCCGCTTTCCTCCCGCGAAAAGAGAATAACGCATCGCCTCATGGATCAACGCCGGCGGGCATTTCGCACTCGGAAGATACGATTGGAGGAGACGATCGACCTCCGCTTGGCGCTCCCGGAGGTACCCCTTGAGCGTCTCTTTATCCATGAGACGACTTCTCCTCCCGGACGGAGGCTTCCGGATCGGACTCTTTCAATTCGAACGGTCGGGCTCTCCGCTTCCCGTCTTTATCCTGAACCAGGATCTCGACTTTTTTTTCGGCTTCATCGAGCATCTTCAAGCAGTTCTTCGACAGACGGATTCCCTCCTCGAAAACCTTGAGGGACTCCTCCAGGGGAAGATCTCCTTTTTCGAGCGATTTCACCGCCTCTTCCAACCGAGAAAGGGCCTCTTCAAATTTCAAATTCGCCACGCCGTCTCCACCCGATCTCCCCGCAAAATCAGGATCTTTGCGAAGGACATCCTTCTCAAATCGCCCGCCCCCGAAAAACCTCTTCCATTATACAAGAGAGCGGCGGAAGGTCAAGTAATTTTTCTCCTAGAAGGGGCCGGAAATCGCTGTAGCGAAATGGTTTGGACGCAGCGGCCGAGAGAGGACGTCGGTTGATCCGAAGAGAGACCCGCCCCGGGAGCGGAGCAAACGGACAAAGCTACTCCCCGACCAGATGCGCCAGGATGGTCCGCGCGTGGCCGGCGGAGCGATGTTCATAAAGAAAAATCCCCTGCCAGGTGCCGAGGGCGGGACGGCCCTGCCGGACCGGGATCGACAAGGAGACGGCGGTGAGCGCCGACCGGACATGCGCCGGCATATCGTCGGGCCCTTCGGTGGTGTGGCGGAAGAGAGGATCTCCCTGCGGGACCAGGCGGTTGAAGAAGCGCTCCAGATCGCGCAAGACCTCCGGGTCGGCGTTCTCCTGAATCAAGAGCGACGCCGAGGTGTGCTGAATGTAAAGAGACAAGAGTCCATTTTGAATCGGATGGCTCCGAAACCACCGTTCGACCTCGTCGGTGATCTCGTAAAGCCCTCGCCCGGAAGTCTTGATAGAAATCTCGCCGTTCTTCTGTTGAATCACGCCGAATCTCCCTCCTTCGGTACAGACTCCTCCTCCGGCCCTCTCTTCTCTTTCACCAAGCAGATTAGCCTTCCACGATGGAGGGTGATTTCAACTTGATCATCGAGGGCCACCGCGTCAGCCGATCGGACGACCTCTTGAGAAGGAACCTTTCGGGTAATGCTGTAACCGCGCTCCAGGATATTCAGGGGGCTGAGGATGTTGAGTTGAACCATCTGTGACTGAACCGCGCGCCGCTTCTGCAGAATGAGTCCGCTCCCCTCCTG
>SCUR01000488.1 GCA_004297235.1 Candidatus Manganitrophaceae bacterium
CACCGCCTTCTTCGACAAGGGACCGAAGTTTCTCCATTACCGGCCCCATTATGCCATTTTAACGAGCATCGAGTTCGACCATGGCGATATCTATCCCGATCTGGCGGCCATCAAACAGGCTTTCCGGAAGTTCGTGGCGCTGCTTCCCGCGGAAGGATTGTTGGTGGCGGCGGCGGGAGATCCGGCGATCGGAGAGGTCGTGAAGGAAGCGGCCTGCCGCGTCGAGCGTTATGGAATCGACGAGGAGGCCGATTGGCAGGCCGATCACATTCACATGTCCGGGGATCTTCTTTCGTTTGATGTTCTCTACCATCATCAGAAAATGGGGACGATTCGAAGCCCCTTGGTCGGCCGGCACAACCTGAAAAATACGCTCGCGGTGATTGCGTTGCTGCACCAGGTCGGCCTCTCCTGGGAGAAAATCGCAGAGGGGATACGGCGTTTCGAAGGGGTCAAGCGGCGTCAGGAGATCGTGGGGGAGGTTCGCAATATTCTGATTGTCGATGATTTCGCCCATCACCCGACCGCGATTGCCGAGACGCTCGCCGGTCTTCGGCTCCGCTATCCTTCCAGACGGCTTTGGGCGGTCTTCGAGCCGCGCTCCGCAACGAGCCGGCGGAATGTTTTCCAGAAAGAATTCGTCACCGCCCTCGCCGCGGCCGACCGGATTATTTTGGCCGACCTCTTTGCCCCGGAGAAGATTCCGGCCGAGCATCGCCTCAATCCCGAGCAGATCATCTCCGAGCTGGTCGCGGCCGGAAAGGGCGCCTTGTTTCTCTCCACCCCGGATCAGATCGTCTCCGAACTGGTGAAGGGGGTTGAGCCGGGGGACCTCGTCTGCGTGATGTCGAGCGGCGGGTTCGGCGGCGTTCATCAGAAACTGATTGCCGCATTGAACGGAGGAAAGGCATAACGGTCGATCCTAAGGAGCAGGGTGCCGATCACCGATCGGATAGACGATGAGCCGGATTGCTGAGAAGATGCAGGAGGGGGTTGCCTCCGGGGTCTTCCCAGGGGGCGTCCTGTTGATCCATCATCAAGGCCAGGTCTGTTTTCACGAGGCGTTCGGATCGGCTTCGTTGGTTCCCAACCAGGTTCCGATGACCTGCGATACCCTCTTCGACCTTGCTTCCCTGACCAAGCCGTTGGCCACCGCCACGGCGATCCTCCTTCTCATTCAGAACGACGTCCTCGCGCTGACCGATCCTCTCTCCAAGTTTTTTCCTGAGTTCACCTGCGGCGCGAAGGGGGACGTCACCCTCTATCACCTGCTGAATCACAGTGCGGGCCTTCCCGATTGGAAGCCTTACTACCAAGAGATCGTCGAACTGGAAGAGAAAGAGCCGGGCTACCTCGGCTCTCCTCTTGCCAAGAAGCGGATCTGCCAGCGGGTCCGGGAGGAGCCGTTGCTGGCCTATCCGGGGACGAAGAGCCTCTACAGCGACCTCGGCTATATTCTGCTCGGCGAGGTGGTGGAGGCGGTCGCCGCGGAGCCGCTTCACCGGTTTTGTTATCGTCACGTCTTCTCCAAGCTGAATTGCAAAGAAACGTTTTTTATCCGACTCGGCCGGCGTCCTCAAGCCTACCGCGGACGTCTTTTTGCGGCGACGGAAGCGTGCCCCTGGCGGGGGAAGGTCGTCCGCGGGTGGGTTCACGACGACAATGCGTACGCGATGGGGGGGGTGGCCGGCCATGCCGGTCTTTTCTCGACCGCGTGGGAGGTCTATCGATTGGTCCGGCTTTGGCTCGATTCGATCGGAGGGACGGGACTGCTTCATTCAACATTGGCGACCCTCTTCACGACCTGCCAGAAGGGGGACGGTATCCCGGTCGGCTCCTCCTGGGGGTTGGGGTGGGATACCCCCTCGCATCCCCATTCCTCGTCCGGGCGGTTCTTCTCCCCGTTGAGTTTCGGCCATTTGGGTTTTACCGGAACGTCGATCTGGGTGGACCGGAAAAGAGATCTGGCCGTCGTCTTGTTGACCAATCGTATTCACCCGAGCCGAGAGAATGCGCAGATCCGCGCCTTCCGTCCCGAGCTGCACGATCTGATTTTTCAGGAGGTCGTCGGTGTCTGATCGAGGAGAACGGATCATCAAGCCGAAGCGGCTCGCCCCCGGAGACACCCTCGGCGTGGTCGCGCCGGCGGGCCGCGTCGAGCCGGCCGATCTGCATCAGGGGGTGCTCCGGCTCGAGCAACTTGGTTTCAAGGTTATCCTCGGTAAAAATGTCGAGAAGGGCCATCGTTATTTCGCCGGGAAAGACGCCGACCGCGCGGCCGACCTTCAATTCATGTTCGAGAAGAGCGACGTCCGCGCGGTGCTCTGCGCGCGGGGGGGCTCCGGGACGGCCCGGCTCCTTCGCCATCTTGATCGCGGTCGCTTTTCCGGCTCTCCCAAGGCCTTTGTCGGCTGCAGCGATATCACGACACTGCTCCTCTATTTCTCAAGGGCGTTGGGATGGGTGACATTCCATGGCCCGATGGCGGCGACCCAGTTCGGCAGAGATCCGAACGGGGCCCGGGAGGAGAACTTTATGAAGATCCTTGGCGGGGAGACGGTGGAGATGTCTTTCCCCGGCGTCCAAGCGCTGCGGGGCGGCCGGGCGGAGGGGATTTTGACCGGCGGCTGTCTCACCTTAATCTGCACGACCATCGGAACCCCGTATGAGATTGAGACGAAGGACAAGATCCTTTTTATTGAAGACACGGACGAGGCCCCCTATCGAATCGATCGGATGTTGACCTACCTGAAGGGGTTGGGAAAATTCGACCGGGTGCGGGGGGTCGTCTTCGGCCAGATGCCCCGCTGCCAGCCGGAGCTCCTCCCCGAAATCATTCTTGAGATCTTCGATGAATTTCCCGTACCGATCCTCTTCGGGTTTCCCTCCGGGCATGGGGAGTCGATCGCCACCCTTCCCTTCGGCATTTCGGTGCGAATCGACGGGAGCGCCGGCTCTCTTCGGATGTTAGAGCCGGCCGTTCTCTGATCG
>SCUR01000489.1 GCA_004297235.1 Candidatus Manganitrophaceae bacterium
ATCGGAGGTCCAGTGGGATTTATACGCTTCCGGACCCCTTAAGAAATCGAACTCGCTCCAGCCTTGCGCGACGGCGTTCTCGATGCACTTCGCCATCAACACCATTCCGACGCTCTTCCCCTTCCAAGCCGGATCGAAACCGGCCTGGTAATAAAAAAATCGCCGGCCGAGAAGAAAACCGTACAGGGCCGCCACCGTTTCCCCGTCGACTTTCAAAAAAAACAACCGGGCCATTCCCTTTTGAAAAAACGCCTCCGCGGTCTCCCGGTGGAAAGGAAGCTTGACCTCATCGATGAAGGCTTCCGATCCGCCGCGATCGCCCCACCGTTTTTGATGGAGGGCGATCAATCGCTCCATTCCGGACCGGCCTTCGTTTAACTCCGCGATCGCGGTGAACTCCACCCGGTGCTCCTTCTCCAGAGTCCGGATCTTCCGCCGGACCGTGTAGCGCATGCTGGCGCTGAGCCGGTCGAGAAAGGCCTCCCAGGTCGGCGCAAGGCCGAGATAGGGACAGACCTCCCCCGCCTGCCGCCGCACGCGCCACCCTTGTTCGGAGAGACGAAGGAGCCGGGCGGCATGAGGAGAGTCCTCGGCCAAATGCCGAAGCGCGATGAAATCCCATCCCCGGCGCTCCTCCCGCCAGGTTTGAGCGATCGCCTCCGCCACGTCGTCTTCACATCCGCTCCGGGAGAGCAGATCGAGATGGTCCGATCCGACCCCCTCGTCTCCCAAAAAGGAGAGGGCATAGAACGAGACTCCCCCTTGACGAATTTTCCGGAGATACAGCGGGGCGATCCCGATTAATTCTCCGTCGCGACGGACGAAGAGGAGATGGAGTTTCCTTCCGGCGCCTAAATGTCGCCACCAAGCGGCCATCCATTCCCAGGTCAAGAACGGATTCTGCGCCGAGGAGCGGGCGAAGAGCCGCTCCCAATCGGCCTTCGATTCAAAAAGCCCCGCGTCGCTGCAGATCCGCTCCACGGTGATCGACCGATCGGAAAAGACGATCTCCATCAAATCCTTTTCGAGCGGGGGAGCGAGGGGAGCGGCGATTTCCTTCGAGATCATCGGATCACCTCCCTGACCGCCTCGATCATGTAGTCGAGATGCCCCTGATGCAGGCCTTGATGAATCGGCAGCTCCAGCAGATGGGCTCGAAGATATTCCACCTCGCCGTAGGTCCCTTTCGGCACGGAGGGGTGCGGGATTCCCCAGAAATTGACCGCCTCGATCCCCCGCGCCAGCAGATCCCGGCAGACCCGGTCTTTGTCCTCCACCAGAAGAGGAAAGAAAAGGGGACAGACCCCCGGCGGAAGCGACCCGAAGACAAAGCGATCGCCGCCGTCGAGCCGGTCGAGAACGTAGTTGAAATTCTCCCTTCGCCGGGAGACCACCTCGGCGGAATCGATCGTCTGGAGGATCGCTTTCGAGAGGGCCGACATCCCCCAATCGACCTTGCCCAAATTGAACTCCATGTTGGCGACGCTGGTCCGGTGGACCTTTCCGATTTTCAGGAGGGTGGCGGCGAACTCTCGAGAAAAACCGTGCAGAAGGGTGCCGGTGGCCGGATGCGACATCTTCAACCGGTTCATGATTCCCCCGGCCAGATGACTTAACGTCGAGACCAGGGGGGGACCGACCCGCGGATCGGGGAGCGGCCGATCGGTCCGGTTGACGACCAGCCCCCCGCCGTTCG
>SCUR01000490.1 GCA_004297235.1 Candidatus Manganitrophaceae bacterium
TGACAACTCTATATCTGCAGACGATCTGTTTTATGCTCAAGTACTGATCTTTATCGGATTGGTTCAATCAGGTTGGGCAGAACGGATTGCAGAGCCCATTTCTGATCTCCTGACCAGTCAATGGTTAAACAAAATTCAATTTCATGCAAACCTGCGCTCACCAAATCTTACGGTGCCACAAATCGAAAATGCTTGTGCTATTAACTCCAAAGGGTTGAAAAAAGCAGCCCAAATATTGCTCGCTGCATCTGGAGCTGTTTCTGTGCAACTACCAAAGAACATTATAGATCAGCTACGCACTATAAATAGCTAGCCCCAGAAATCACCATGCAAAATACCAAATCCAACATTCTTTGGCTTCTAAAGAAATACAAACGCGGGGCCAAGCCTCTACCTTGTCATTTCAGGCAGCTACAATCCATAACTCCTCAATAAACCTGATATCAATAAAGTGACGAGATTGATGATAGCAAGGGGAATTGATCTCAATCGCCCCAGCATGCTATACCATGGCTCAATCCATTGAAGCGACCGCTTTCCAGCGATTCGGGCGGCCGGTAACTATCGAAACAAAAAATGACCACCCGTACCAAACTCCGCAATCTGTTTCGGACACATGGAAATTCCGAAACGGACGCAAAGAAACTCCTTACAACGTGGTTCATCGAAGGCGACTTCCTCCTGGTTGATCTTCCCCGCTCCTTCACGCATGCCGTTGGAAACCGTCCGTATGTGCGCCAGGGACTCCTCGCAATAAGCGCAGCCCCACCGAACATTCCGATCTCTGTCGGTAGAAGTCGTTTTCAGTAACGTTGTGAAATTTACGCGGCTTCGGAGATTCGCCGAACGTTCGTCGCCTGCAGACCCTTTGTTCCTTGGGTGACGTCGAACTCGACCTCTTCCCCTTCTTCGAGATTCTGGTAGCCGCCCCCGCCGAGCGCGGTGTAATGAACGAAGACGTCCTCCCCGTCCTCCTGCGAGATAAAACCATAGCCCTTGTCACGGCTAAACCATTTTACTTTTCCCCTTGCCATTTGATTCCTCCTTACAATTCCAGTGCCCGTCCGGCCGGCCCAGTCGGTCTCGCCGCGGGTCGGAAACGATACGACACACCATGGCTATAGTTTTAAATTAACATTCCATCGGAGAAGGAATCAACAGACCGCATTCCGGGTGGTGTCCTAATTTAATTATAGAGATTGTTCAAAGACTAAAGAGCATTGGAATGGGGCGTTGCCCCAAACCCCACCGTGGGGCCGCCACGCCGCGGCCCCTTCGGCTTCCCCGGGCGCCGGGGTGAACCCCTGGACCCCCACGGTCGAAACTCGCACACTCACAGTAGAGCCCTGTGATTGTGCTTCAAACAGTCGACCTTGTAAGGTAGGTGAAACGTCTGGACAGAAGGAACGCAGGAGTGCTTGATTGACAGAGGAACATCCTTCCAAGCGCGCAGGCTCGGTGGGTTTACTTCTAAAAAAATAAAAGAGCAAAGAGGCTGCGCGTGTGCGGCCTGCGGACGCGATATTCCCGCGTACTTTGATAGACGGTTTATCTGCCAAATCAGGTCGCCTGCCGAAGCGCAATCCACGATGTTCTTTCGTGGTTGAGCGAGTTGCGACCGTGGGGGTGCTGGGGGGGGTCCCCCCGCTGCCCTGGGAATCGAAAGGGGGGTGGGCAAGCACCCCCCGTCGTGGGGCTTGGGGCAACGCCCCATTTCAACTATCTGCAACTCGCAAATTAGGACACTACCAGACAGAAATAAATCTCGAACGGATTGCACTCCAGCTCAAGTAAGACAAACACGACGCGGTCTCAAATCCGCGCACGCTTCTCAAAAGCAAATCCCGCCGACACCTCCGTCCCGTCCTCATGCGTCATTACGAGCGTACGGCCACGCTCCCTTCGGTCGCCCGCCATGCCCTCATGAGGACACGCTCAGCCCAGTTCTCCTTGTCATCCCGAAGGGGAGGGCGTGTCGATCTATTCCGACGGGTCCCCTGCAGAACACCCCTTTTGGGGGAGCGCGCTCAGTGATTGGATTTGGTAGAGTAGATTTGACGGGAGGATTCAGAAAACCCTCTCCCTCCCGCAATCATAGAAAGGAGTATACAAACATGACCCACCCTATCCATCCGATGCTGGTCCATTTTCCAATCGCCCTTTTATTCGCTTCGGTCCTCTTTGATCTTATTTCTTTCTATACCGGGCGGGAGGATTTTAAAAAGGGAGGCTTCTGGCTCCTGATCCTCGGCTGGATTGCCGGGCTGGCCGCGACCCTTTCCGGGGTGCTCAGCGAAGAGATCGTCGAGAAGGCCGGCGTGCCGAAAGCGGCCATCGAGCTGCATGAGAGCTTCGCGCTCACAACATTGGGGCTGTTTGCCGGCTTGATGCTGCTTCGCTTCTGGATCAGGAACCGGTGGTCACCCCGAGATCGGCTCCTCTATACAGGAGTGGCGCTGATCGGGCTCGCCCTTCTGGCCACCACCGGATTCTGGGGAGGCGATCTGGTCTACCGCTACGGCGCGGGAGTTCAAGAAAAAGCGCTGAATGCGCCGGCGGTGATTTCTGCGCCGAGGTTGGAGGCAGGAAAAACGGGCGGGTAGACGCTTCCTGCCCTAAGAAATAAAATCAAGCGCGCCGTGTGAATTCCTCACGCCACCCACGCGATCTTCTCAAAAGCAAACCCCGCCAGCTCCTCGGTGAGCTTCTCTTTTTCTTCCCAGTAAAGGGCATGACCGCTCTTTTCAAAACGGACGATCTCGGCGCCCCGGATCAGGCGGCGCTGCGTCTCGGCGTCGGTGAAGGGGACCACCCGGTCATAGAGACCGTGGAAGATCCGGGTCGCGATGCCGATTTGCGCCATCTCCTCCGTGAGATCGCAATTCAGCAGCTCCTCCAGCCCGCGCTCCTGCGCATGGAGCGAGGCGGCGGCCCCCCTCTCCTCCAACCAACGAAGCGATTCCGCGCTGGGCGGGTTCTGAAATCCGCCGGCAATGAAATCGTGCACGAACTTCGCGGGGTCGGCGAGGTTTTGCTCGATGAAACCGCGAAACAGCTTTTGCGTCTCCGGGGTGGGAGCCGCGGCAGGTACCGTGGCCGCCAACAGCGCCAGCTTCGTCACCGGCAAATCAGAGTGGGTCGCGAGACAATTGACGGCGATCGCCCCGCCCATGCAGAAGCCGACGAGCATCACCTCCCGCAGGTCGAGCGCGCGAATCACCTGGGCGATGTCGTTCGACCAGGTGTCATAATCGTTCCCCTCCCACGGTTTGTCCGATTGCCCGAAGCCGCGCAGATCGATCCCGATCACCCGATAGCACTGCGCCAGCACCCGCATCGGGTACTCGAAGATCCGGTGACTCAGCGGCCAACCATGGATAAAGACGATCGGCTCCCCGGTCCCCCAGTCCTGCACAAAGAGATTGACCCTCTCCGCGACTTTAATAAACGGCATCTCTTACCTCATTTAATTTCAATAGATTATTGCCCGGGCTCATCCATCCGACCCTCCGCATCGATCCGCTCGCCGGCGGTGTGCGATCATTGTCGAAGTAGACGTCGAAACAGAAGAGGAGGATTTTTATGGAACGGATCTTAGACAGATACTCCCTTCCGGATTAGGTTGACCGTTCTGCAGAAAACAAAAGCCGTGGCCGGGAAGTCGACCCGACCACGGCCGATGAGGGACCGAATTATTGGGCCCCGCCACTGCTCCCGCCGGAAGATCCGCCCATGGAGCCGCCGCCGCTGGTTCCGCCCCCGCTCGATCCGCCGTTGGCGCTGCCGCCGCCTCGATCGGTCGATCCGGGCGCGCACGGGTCGGTTCCAAGCGTCCCGCCGCCTTGGCCGGAGCTCGATCCGCCGCCGCTACCCAGCGAACCCGAAGAAGAGCCGCCGTTGGCGCCGCCGCCGGAGGAGCTGCCTCCCATCCCGCCGGAAGAGCTTCCACCGGAGGAGGAGCCGCCTCCCAAGCTTCCCTGCTGTTGATTCGACGATCCCGGAGGGCAAGGGGTGGTCCCTCCCCCGCCTTGATCGGTTCCGAGGCCGGGGCTGGTGCCTCCGGGCGAAGAACCCCCTCCGCTGCTTCCTCCCGACGAGCCGCCTCCGGACGTTTGTCCGAATGCCGGCATTCCACCCAACATCACCAGCGCTGCGATAAAGAACGCGATTCCGAACGATTGAACTTTTTTCATTTGCTACCTCCTATCACTGCTGCATTTCATGGTTGCACATGTGTTGCGCGTTGAACTTGTCGACAAACCCCGCTTAGCGACCTGCTGTGGAAACATTTTTCGGCAAGCGGACCGCCTCCGTTGAACGGGTTCCCGCGTCGATCGCTCGCGCGAATCGACCCGCCGGGGCTAAGCGGCCTCTTCGAGCCGGCTTTCCGAAACCTCAAAGTTGTAAAGTTGGCCGTGGCCCAAGTAAGTCACCCGATCCGAAAATCCGGCGGCGGCGACCCCCTTTTTAAAATCTTCGAGCGGCGACTTGAAGACGGTGTAGTCGTCGTAGTGAATCGGGATCACCCGCCGGGGACGAATGATTCGGATCGCCTCCACCCCCTGCTTCGCATCCATCGTCAGAAGGACACCCATGATCAGCGTCCCTCCCAGGTGAAGCAGGGCGAGATCAATCTGCGGAACTCTTTTGGGGATCTCTTTCAGCTCCTCGAAAACCAGCGTATCCCCGCTGATGTAGAGCCGAAGCGCGGTCCGTCCCGGCGCAGGTTGAAACTCCAGCACGCTTCCCATGACCGGCGGCAGCAGCTTCTCGACCGCCGGCGGGCCGTGCCGGCCCGGCATGGAAGTGACCCGGACCCGGGCGCCGTCTTTTTCCAGCGTGACCGACTGCCAGGTATCGAGCGCCGTTGGCGCGCTGAAACCTTTCCGCCGGAGCGCTCCGGCGGCATGTTTTGTGGTGACAATCGGCAGCTCTTTCCGAAGCTTCTCCTCTGCAATCCGGTCGAAGTGGTCGCCGTGGTAGTGCGACAGGACGCAGAAGTCGACCGGCGGGAGATCTTCAATGTGAAGCGCCGGCTCGGTCAGCCGCTTCGAAGTCAGCCCGTAGCCGAGATAGACCCGGTCTCCCGAATGCAGAAAATTCGGATCGGTCAGAATGGTGAAACCGGCATACCGCAGGAGAACCGTCGCGGTGCCGATGAAAAAAATGGAGCCCTGTGTAAAATCAGGCGTTGCGGCTCGAGGGGAAGGAAGGTGCATTTCATCGGTGTTCGGCATTTCGTTCTCCACGCGATAGCCCGGAAAGGACAAGAAGGGAAGGCGAAGCCCCACCCTCCGCCTTCTCTTCTCTCAAATAAGGAGCGCCATCCGCCCCCTGCGTTCACGCAAGATTAATCAACTTTATTGGCCGCCGCTCGATTGACCGGAGCCGCCGTTCTGTTTTGCGCTCCCCTGCGAGCCGCCGGACGAGCCGCCGTTGGACTGGCCGCCCCCCATGTCGGGACTCTGCGGGCTGGTGCCCCCTTGGGTCCCGCCGCTCTGCCCTCCTCCCTGCATCGCGCCCCCTTGTTGGCTGCTCCCTGACTCGGCGCCGCCCCCTTGGCCGGAGCTTTGACCTTGAACGCCCAAGGCCGCCAATGTCTGCGTGTCCGCCTGACCGGTCGGCTGGATGCCTTGCTTTTGTTGGAATTGTTTCAACGCTTCCTGCGTCTTCGGCCCGAACTTTCCATCGGCGGGACCCGGATCGAATCCCTGCTGCTTTAATTTCTGCTGGATCTGCTTCACCTCTGAAGCGCCCATGGCGCTGCTATGCGTTCCGCTCCCTTTGCCGGAACTTTGCTGATCGCTTTGCGCTCCGGAGCTCTGTTGACCGCTGCTTTGACTCTGGCCGGCGATCTTCTTGGGACCGGCCTGCCCCGCGTAGAGGGAAGACGCCAAGAAGACACCTGCGACCAAACCAATCGCGACTGATTTCAGCTTCATCTTATACCTCCTTATCCAATCTAAAAGGTTGGAACCGAGGATCGGGTCCCTTGTTCTCTACTCCATCCGTCTCCGGTGGGCCGGAACGCTGATCGACCCGTCGGGATAGTCCGTATCGGGCCGACGGCCTCCCATCTTCCAAATTTCATCCGATGCAAAGGCAATCAATCATTGTCGCGATTGTAGCAGTCCGCTTCCGAGACGATCAATTAACTCAAAGTAGGGATGGGAAAGCACTACCAGAGCATTAATCACTTTGCAGGTGTGAGCACTTACGTTTGGGAGCGCGCCCCAGGCGTTTAGATATCCGCCGATGGAAAAGAGAGGGAGATGAAAATGCAAGAAGAGAAGACTGAGTGTGAGTTCAGCCTTCTCTTCTTGAGAGCACAGAGAGCGTGGCGGGCCCTCTGTGTCAGTCGTAAATCACTCGCTTACTGCTGCCGGGCCCCCGCATCGGAGCCGGACTGCATTCCGCTCTCCGGGGGGCTGCCGGAGGGAGCGCTTTGCTGATCGCTTCCCTGCGCGTTCGGCTGGCTGGAGCGGCCGCCGTTCGGCTGCCCCGGTGTCGCACCGCCGCCGAGATCAGACCCCGGCTGTTGACCTCCTTGTGTCCCGGCATTCGGCTGGCCGCCGCCCATGTCGCCCGGTTGACTCGTGCCGGGCGCACTCGGAGCGGTTCCACCCTGCTCGGCGCCGCCCTGCATCGAGCCTTCCGGCATCGCACCGCCCGGCTGGCTGCCGCCTCCTTGGCCGCTTTGACCTTGAACACCCAGCGCCGCCATCGTCTGCGTGTCAATCTGGCCGCTCGGCTGGATTCCTTGTTTCTCCTGGAACTGGCGCACCGCCTGTTGCGTTTTGGGCCCAAACTTTCCATCGACCGGCCCCGGATCGAATCCCTGCTCCTTCAATTTCTGCTGGATCTGCTGAACCGAAGAGGCGTCGTGCGGAGCGCCCCCTTTTCCTTGATCGAGCGCCTGGCCGTTCTGCTGGCCGCCGCTCTGCGCGCCGCTGCTTCCCTTGCCGATCTCCTGGCTGCTGCTCCCCTGATCAACCCCCTGTTGCTGGCTGCCGCCGAGGTCCGAGCCCTGTCGGCTGCTCCCTTGCTGGCCGCTCTGCTGTTGATCAACGCCCGGCTGAGCGCTCCCTTGGGGGTTGGCCCCTTGTTCTGCATAGACCGGGGTGAATAAAAAGACGCCTGCGACCAAACCGGTCGCGACTGTTCTAAACCTCATCACGTACCTCCCTGCTTTTCAAAGTTGAAATTGAATCACTCTCTTTTGTTCGGAACACTTGCTTTTGTCTGACTTCCAAATGAACGCGGGGTCCGTGTTCCCGCGACCCGCCAAAACAGCCGCCGGAGGCCGACGACCGCTTATCCCTCTTCACTCTTCACGTGGACTCTCTTTGTTATTGATGAGTGTAGCAGCTTACATTTCCAGCGATCAATTAACCCAAACGAGCGAGAAGGTGCGCACCGAAGGGATTAACTGGAAAATGAGAACCGAGAGAGACCGTTAGGAGGAAGCGGGAAAGAAAGCGTCTGCGCAGAACAACAAGATCCAATCTCCGGATCCAGGCAGAGTACTAAATGGGTATTCGTCCCAAATAAGGAGACGGCGATCGATTTTCTTTGTTAGTATCGGAATAAAAATTCTGATAAGATGGTTTTGAATTGATTGTTCCCGGCTGAAGCGCCGGGCCGGAAGGAGAGAGCGATGCCTTTTCCCAAAGAGCAAAGCAAAGAGGGGGAGTTTGTCCGGCAAGAAGACCGATTTCGAAATTGGGTGACCGCCGACGGGGCTTCCGGTTATCCGGCGGAGCCGGGCCGCTATCATCTCTATGTCTCCCTCGCCTGCCCCTGGGCCCACCGGACGGTGATCCTCCGCAAGCTGAAGCGCCTTGAAAATGTCATCGGCATGACAGTGGTCGATCCGGTCCGGGATGAGAAGGGATGGGCGTTTCGCAACGGTCCGGGTTATTCGGAAGATCCGGTCAACGGCTTTCGATATTTAAGCGAGGCCTACAAAAAGATGGACCCGAATTTCAACGACCGGGTCACCGTCCCGGTCCTCTGGGATAAGAAGGCCGGCCGGATCGTGAGCAACTCCGACGACGACCTCATGAGAATGCTGAACAGCGCGTTCAACGCCTTCACCGACGTCAAAACCGACTTCTATCCGGAGCCGCTCCGCGCCGAGATCGACCAGATCAACGACTTCGTTTATCCCAATATCAACGACGGCGTCTACCGCGCCGGCTTTGCGACGACGCAGAAAGCATACGAGCACGCCGTCCGCAAGCTCTTCGACGCCCTCGATCAAATCGAAGCGCGCCTTTCGAAGCAGCGATATCTGGTCGGACGGCAGATCACCGAAGCCGACTGGCGGCTCTTTACCACCCTGATCCGCTTCGACGCCGTCTACTACGTCCATTTCAAATGCAACATCCGCCGGATGGTCGACTACCCGAACCTCTGGGGATATCTGCGCGATCTCTACCAGCAGGACGGAATCGCCGAGACGGTCGATTTCGATCAGATCAAACGCCACTACTACATAACCCACGAGGATATCAATCCGACCCGGATCGTCCCGGTGGGACCGGCGCTTGATCTCACCTCCCCGCATGGACG
>SCUR01000491.1 GCA_004297235.1 Candidatus Manganitrophaceae bacterium
AAAAAAAGCGGCGATACGGAGCGGGACATTCTCCGAGCTGAAAAGTTACTGATGAGAAATGAATTGCTCAGGGGGATGATTCTTAGCTGGACTGGAAACGTGGAGCGGGATGTTCGTTAATCTGAATGCAGATTCTTTTGATCGTCCTGGATAATCTGAATGAGTGTCTCTACAATCTTCGGATCAAACTGGCTTCCGGTACAGCGGCGAAGCTCTGCGAACGCGACTTCCATCGGAAGCGCTTTTCGATAAGGACGGTCCGACGTCATCGCGTCGAAAGTGTCCAAGATGGCGATGATGCGAGCCCCGATCGGAATCTCTTCTCCGGACAATCCCTCCGGGTATCCTTTGCCGTCATACCGCTCCTGATGATAATAGATCATCGGAACGACCGGATTTAAGAAGTCCACCCCTTTGATGATCTCCGCGCCCAGCATCGGATGGTCCTTCATAATCTCATATTCTTTGTCGGTCAATTTCCCAGACTTATTTAAAATCAATTCATGGATGCCGATCTTTCCAATGTCGTGAAGCGCGGCGCCGTAGCCGAGATGTTTTTTCTCATCGGCAGAAAGACCCAATCGATCGGCGATCGCCAACGCATACGTGACCATTCGGTCGCAGTGGCCTCGGGTGTAAAGATCTTTCGCCTCGATGGCTTGAGCCAAGGCCTTCATCGATTCAAAATGCGATCTCTCCAGCTGGTCGAACAGCTTGGCATTCTCAATGGCGATCACGGCCTGTCCGGAAAGAATAGAAATCAATTCAATGTCGCTCTGATTATAGGGAATATTTTCCACTCGTTTGAACAAACTTAAAACGGCCGGGATTTTACCCTGATATGAAAGCGGAATCGAAACCAAAGAAGAAAAACCACATCTCTTGAGAAGCTCAGAAGACTCCGTATCGAGACCGCCTCCGTCAACATGGATCACCGCTTCCATCGCTTCGATGGTTTTCCGTCCGATTTTCCGGAAGAGTTCGATCGCATCGGCGTCCCGTTCCAACGGCGGGAAAGCGGCTTTTATCTCAAGAGCGCCGCTCATATCCTCTTTTAAAATTAAGATCGCTTGGTCCGATTTTGTTTCCTTGGAAGCGACATTCACAATCTGTTCAAAGAGGGCGACCGGGTTGACTTCAAGAAGGAGATTCTGGCTGATCTCAAACAGAGGCACAAGCAGCTTGAGACGAAGATTCTCTTTCGTCAGGCGATTCTTCTCCAAGGTCTCTTGGATCGTTTGGAGAAGCTCCTGCTGGGTAAACGGTTTGACAATGAATGCCTGCGCACCCAGGTGGAGGGAGTGAATGGCTTGATCCAAGCGACCGTGGCCGGTAATGACGATGGCGGGAAGGTCTTCCTGAAATTCCCGGATCGATTGAAGGAGCTGAAGACCGTCCATTTCCGGCATGGAAATGTCGGTCATTAAGAGATCGAAACTCTCTTCCTCGACCGCCCGTAATGCCATGCTTGGGCTGTCGACACAGGTGGGAAGATAGTCATGGCGCGCTAAGATCTCGTTGCACAACAGGCGGATATTCGCCTCATCATCCACCACCAAGATCTTTTCACGCGCCATACCATCTCTATGTTAATCGAGGAGGAAAATTCCTACGAAAGGCGAACACCGGCGTAATAACAGCAATTGTGGTCGTCGAGATTATTGATGAAAGACCGCTCTTTTCCGTCATTGAAGAGAACGCGCACCATGCAGAGGCCTCCGAGAACTTCCGAATTTCGCTCCTCTACCACCACGCCTTCTCCCCATTCCGGAAATTGACCATGAGTGACCCAATCGCCTAATTTTAGATAAAGTCTCCGTACCATAAACCTATGAACCTTTGGTAAAAGTAGGGTATCCCCTCTCCTCCGTTTTGTCAAGATCCAGCTTTCCAAATCGAGTAAAAATGGCAAGCCATTCCGCCACGTTTGCACGGAGGTCTCCCGACAACGCAGAGATCACCGCAACCCCATCCGCGCCGGCCGCGATGATCTCCGAAAGATGGGCGAGTTGAATCCCTCCAATCGCATAGAGCGGAATGCGGACCTTCTGCTTGACCTCGGCAATCGATGCGACCCCCACGGAAGATCGGGCATTTCCTTTGGTCGAGGTAGGGAAGATCGGACCAAAGCCGATGTAATCCGCTCCCTCCGATTCAGCATGCATCGCCTCTTCAAGGGTATGTGTCGAAATGCCGACGATCGTCTCATTCCCCAACATCTTTCTTGCGACCCACAACGGGAGATCCTCTTGGCCGAGGTGCACACCGTCGGCCTTGACCGCCAACGCCAAGTCGATCTGATCATTGATGATCAACATCGCGCCCCGCTCGGCCGTCATTTTACGAAGCTGCTTGGCGTTCTCATACATCTGCTTTCTGGAACACTCCTTATCCCGGTATTGGACGAGACGCGCCCCCCCTTCCATCGCCTGTCCGACGGCGTCCAAAAGCATCTTCTGCGGGTCACCTAAGACGGGTCGACTCGATCGGAGGGCGCCCGGGGATGTATAAAGAACGGGATCTGTAATGAGATATAACGGAAACATCACTGCAAAGGCAGGGAAAGAGAGGATAAAAAGCGTTCCAGAAAATTGGTCGAGAACCGCCCTTTGATAAAAGCCGGATCGTTGAAAACACGCCGATGGAGAGGGAGCGTCGTCTTAATCCCTTCGATGACAAACTCCGAGAGAGCGCCCC
>SCUR01000492.1 GCA_004297235.1 Candidatus Manganitrophaceae bacterium
TCATCATAAACCCTATTTATCTGGTTAAATAGATCAAATTCATCCAATTGGAATGAAAAAGGCTGCGATATAGTTCCTTCAGTTCGTCGTACCTCTATCCGAGTATGATCGACGGGCACAATTGGAGAAGAATACTGAGCCAAAGCAAGTGCAATACTGAGGGCTGTTGTTCTGATCAGAATAGAACCTTGAGTCCCACGCGCTTCAAATTCCTTTTTCTTTTCGTGCAAAATTGTCATACATCACCATTTAGGTCCCATCTTTTCAATAGTCGATGGGGAGAGAAGAGAGAAGAATGTTCGCTTTACAACGGAGTGTGCTTCTTCTAAAAGAAACGAGCGATTCGTCGAAAATTCATTGCCCAGTCCAACACTCAAAGTATCCACATCAATAAGAAGACCAGAGACCGTTTTTCCAATTATCGGGATTGTTGCTTTTGAGTTAGGAGTTATTTGAATTACCGTTGTGAATTTACCTTCATCTCTTTCTACGCGAAGAAGAAACCCCCTCTCAATCGGAGCGCTTCCAGTCAATTCAATGCGTACATTAAGCAAAGGCAATTGCCTGTCAGTTTCCGGTGCCTCGATGACATTAATATATCTAAAAGAGAAGCGCTCCACATTTTTAAATAAGCCAGTTGATTCAACTCCTCTTATAACTGATTCCACCATTTCTTTAAAACGGTTCCAACCGGGATAATCAGTGGAGGAAAGGGATACAACACGGTCACCAACTGATATCGAGTGATGTGTACCTCTTAGCCGATGAGAAGCTTGATATAAGAGATCAGGATTCTGATCACGGATCTGCCTCGGGATATTCGCCATAGGGAGTGGTATAACATCGGGGTAATCGGCCTTCATCTGGGAGTACAAAAGGCCCGGTAGGAGATCTCCAGCTGCGGGAGTCGTAGGCTCGAATCGAATCTCAAAAAGGACTTCAAACAGCGGGCTTTTGTCGACCTTCATCGGCATTGTTGTATTCATTGCCCCTGCCCTCATCTATAGTTGCCAGTGCTCATTGTACAAACTCAAGAGCATCTATGCCTACATGTCTTAGCTGCCCAAGGCTCCTTTAGAGATGGTTTATGTATAATCTGATTCTTATCGATTGTCAACTTGCAGGAAGGCATAACGTCTACTGCTTCACCACCGCAATGGTACTGTTCGAAGCATTCAGCCCATCGACAGTGGCGCCCAGGCGGTCCATTTTGCGGATGTAGTCGATGACCTCTTGGGTCACGATCTCGCCCGGGACGAGGAGGGGGATGCCGGGGGGGTAGACGGTGATGATCTCGGAGCTGATCAGTCCGTCGCTCTCGTCGAGCGGGGCGTAGCGATAATCTCGGAAGAAGGCCTCGCGCGGCGTCATCTGGCCCGCTTTGCCGAACGGCGGAAGGCTGACCTCGGCAATGAAACTCGATTGGCTCGGTTTGCCGTGATACTCCTTCGACATCTCGCGGAGCGCATCGACCAGGCGGTTGAGATCGTCCCGCCGGTCGCCGATGCTGACGATGACCAGCACATTGAACGGATCGGCCATCTCGACCTGGATGTGATACTTGTTGTTGAGGATCTGCGAGGCTTGATAGCCGGAGAGGCCGAGATCCCGGACGGTGATCGTCAGCTTGGTGATGTCGAAATCGCCCATCGGCGAGAAGAGGGGGTTTTTCACCATCGCTTTGTCGAAGCAGGAGACGCCCGGAATCCGGTTGATCTTGCTGCGCGCTTCGGCGGCGAGCTTGATCGCCTTGTCGAGAAGCTTCTCCCCTTCGGTCGCCATCTGCATCCGCGCCAAATCCAACGACGCCATCAAAATGTACGAGGGGCTGGTGCTCTGAACGAAGCGGAGGACCTGGGCGAGGGTCGTCATGTCGACCCGCGGACCCTGCGCATGAAGCATCGACGCCTGCGTCATCCCGCCGATGATCTTGTGGGTGCTCTGCACAACGAGGTCGGCGCCGGCTTCGACGCCGGAGATCGGCAAATCGGGGTGAAATTTCAGATGGGGCCCGTGCGCCTCGTCGACCATCACCACCAGCCCCTTTGAATGGGCATAGGGGATGATCCGCTCCAAATCGGCGCAGATGCCGTAATAATTGGGACTGGTCAGGAAGAGGGCTTTGGCCTCGGGGTGGGCATCGATCGCGCGGATTGTCGCTTCGTAGGTGACGTTGAGGGTCAATTTTAAATTATCGTCGACCGCCGGTGAGAAGAAGATCGGCTCGGCGCCGGAGAAGATCAGCCCGGCGAGCACCGACTTGTGGGCGTTGCGGGCGACGAGGACCTTGTCGCGCGGGCCGCAGGCGGCGAGGATCATCGCATGGTTGCCGCCGGTGGTGCCGTTGACCAGAAAGAACGAGCGGTCGGCGCCGTAGGCCTTGGCGGCAAGCTCCTGCGCTTCTTTGATGACGCCCTTTGGTTTTTGAAGGGAGTCGACTTCGTCGAGGGTGGTGAGATCGATGGAGAAGATCTTCGGCCCGACAAACTTCCGGAAGCGGGTTGAAATCCCCTTGCCGCTCTTGTGGCCGGGGGTGTGGAAGGAGACCTTCCGGCTCTCGGCCAGCGAGACCATCGCGTCAAAAAGAGGGGTTTTAAATTGCTCTTGGTCTATCATTTTCTGTGGGGGCCCGTCCGTTCTTCGACAAGCTCAGTATTGACCGGCTTTAACGCGCTCGGGGTGACCGCTCTTGGTGAGCCCTTCGGCTCACTCAAGCGAAGCCTGAGCCAACCCTGCCCCCACGCCCCGTGCCCGCACCGGCAAATCGAATTGCTTGCTTCTAAACTGTTAGTAAATGCCTTTTCAATGATACGTAAACAACGGATAATTATCTTCGATGATCCGCTCTTGTTTCTCGATCTGTAGCCGCACCTGCTTCGGAAGATAGAACTGGCCGACGTGGGTCTCTCCGTCGTAGTATTTCAGCTCTCCCTCGATCCGCTGCGAAATGCGCCGGTCGACTTCATTCTGGTCGAACGCCCTGGGGTCGAACCGCTTCGAAGCCAAGGCGAAGCCCCAGGGAAGACCGAAGGAGGGGATCGCCGCTTGATAAGGAGAAACGACGGGGAAGACGGCCTTTAAGGTCTGATAAACGGCCGAAAAATTCAGCAGGCTGGCGGCGGCGGTGGTGCCGGCCTGGAGGGAGATGATCCCGTTGGCGGTAAGACGCTCCATGACCAGGCTGTAGAACTCTTTCGTGTAGAGAAGGTACGCGGGGCCCTCTTCGACCGGCTCGGAGATGTCGATGATGATGATATCGTAGGTGTCGGTCGTCTCTTCCAAATACTTTCGCGCATCGAGATAACGAACCTCCGCGCGGGGATCCTCGAACGACCCCTGATGCCACTGCGGGAGGTGGCGTTTGCAACTCTCCACCACCTCTTGGTCAATGTCGACCATCAGGACCCGTTCGACAGACCGATGACGCAAAATCTCGCGGAGGGTGGCCCCTTCGCCCCCTCCGACGATGAAGACCTTTTTCGGTTCCGGATGGGTGAGCATCGCGGGGTGGACGAGCGCTTCGTGATAGATAAACTCGTCCACTTCGCTCGACTGCATCTTGCCGTCGAGGACCAGGCAGCGTCCGTAGCTCTGGGTATCCAGGATCTCTACCTGTTGAAATTGCGTCTGCTTGGAAAAGACGATCGTGTCGATTCCATGCATGTGTCCTTCAAACGGAGAGAGATAATCAAGGAACCATTTGTAGCTCTTTGGCTCGGTCATAATGAACAGGCTCTCCTTTTACCGGCTTGTGAGGCAACTTTTGGTCGCCCAAGGAAAGCAGACCTCTCTTCATTTCGACCAGAGAGGGGTTCTTCGATTGTAATTTTGTGACGATGTAAGAGGCGGCGACGGAGGGTTGAAGCGTTTCGCCGCAGGTAAAAATATCAACGGCCGCATAGCCATACTCAGGCCATGTGTGGATGGTCAGGTGGGATTCCGCAATCACGACCACTCCGCTGATTCCAAAGGGGCTAAATTTGTGAAACCGACTTTCAATGATGGTTGCCTTCGCTTCCTTCGCCGCAGTAACCAGAATGTCTTCGATCTTCTTCACGTCATTCAAAATCTTGGAGTTGCAGTCTTTCAACTCCACCAGCAAGTGCGTCCCTAAAGCGTGCACTCTATTTGCCCCCTTTCATATGGGTTGGGGTGAAGCCACCCCAATTTGTTTTGTTTGTAAGTAGTCTCACCTCCTTTTCTCTTGGAATCGAAAATGGTGAACGAAATTTTTGTAAATATATAGCAATAAATTTTTTTGTCAAGGGAAAAAAATCACCACTAATTGGGGTCGGCCGATGCCGCTTTGTCTATAGGTTGAGGTTTCTAACATTGACTCCATTTTTCGAAAAACCCGTTTGTTGAATAAAAGTTTATATCACATATGGACGGATATTCAATGCCGGTTTTGGAAAGAAATAGCGGTTTTTGAGAGTTATTAGGTCAAAAGAACGCTGCATTTGATTTCTAAAGATTGTTTTTGATAGCATACCTAAAATATGGTCCATTTTCTCTTCCAAAGGTCTTGGCAGTTTCTGATCTCGCTTCTTGGAATCACGCTCCTCACCTTTGCCCTCATTCATCTGGCTCCGGGAGAGCCGACCGATCTTCAAACCGCGCTTAATCCTAAAGTATCGGCACAAGCCAAGGAAAACTTAAGACGGCTGTACGGACTCGACCGCCCGCTGCACGTTCAGTATCTCGATTGGCTGCGGCGGTTCGTCACCTTGGACCTCGGCCGCTCGTTCGTCGACGGGGAGCCGGTATCCGAGAAGATCTTGAGCCGGCTTCCGATCACGGTGACGATCAACCTGCTCACCCTCGCCGTGATTATTCTGGTCGCCTTCCCGATCGGGATCCTCTCGGCGACGCGCCAATACTCCTGGTTTGATAAAGTGACCACCCTTTTTGTCTATGCCGGTTTTTCCCTTCCGAGCTTCTGGCTCGCCTTACTGCTGATGCTCCTCTTCAGCGTCCAGCTCGGCTGGCTCCCGCTTTCTGGCTATCAATCGCTGACGGCGGCGCAGATGGCCCCGCTGGAACGGCTGATCGACTGGGCGCGCCATCTCGTGCTGCCGGTGCTCACCGCGTCGTTGATCGGATTGGCGGGGTATTCCCGTTATCTCCGCTCGGAGATGCTGGAGGTGATTCGACAAGATTATATTCGGACCGCGCGGGCGAAAGGGCTCTCCGAGCGCCAAGTGGTTTATAAACATGCGCTGCGGAATGCGTTGATTCCGATCGTCACGCTGATGGGCCTGGAGCTGCCGACGCTGATCGGCGGCAGCGTGATCGTCGAGACGATCTTCGCCATTCCGGGGATGGGGCAGCTTTCTTACCAAGCGGTCCTGGCGAGAGATTATCCGGTGGTGATGGGGCTGACGATGTTCGGCGCCGTTCTGACCCTGCTCGGCAATTTCCTGGCCGACCTTTCCTATGCCTGGGTCAATCCGAGGGTGAGGCTCTCGTAGAGAGAATGCGGAATTCGAAATGCGGATTGCGGAGTAGAAGGAACTTCGGTGAAAAATTCAACCGTTGAGATCGGGCCCGAGTCGGCGAATCAACCGGGCGCTCCTTCTTCCTATAAGGCGATTGCCTGGCGGCGGTTTCGGAAGAACCGGGTGGCGTTGTTGGGAGGGGCGATCGTGCTGCTGATTTTCATTGTGGCGATCTCGGCACCGTATCTGGCGCCGTATGATCCGTACGAGATCAATGTCGAGGAGATCCTCAATCCGCCGAGCGTTGCGCATCCGTTCGGAACCGATCCCCTCGGCCGGGATGTTCTCAGTCGCGTCATTTGGGGGGCGCGGGTTTCTCTTTGGGTCGGATTCGTGGCGGTGGGGATTGCCATCTTCGTTGGAATTGCGATCGGCGCCCTCGCCGGCTTTTACGCGGGGGCGATCGATGCTTTTTTGATGCGGCTGGTCGATATCATGCTGGCGATTCCGACCTTCTTCCTGATCCTGGCGGTGATCGTCATTTTAGAGCCGTCGATCTGGAACATTATGATCGTGATCGGCTTGACCGGCTGGATGGGGGTGGCGCGCCTGGTCCGGGGACAGTTTCTGGCAATCAAAGAAATGGATTATGTGACGGCGGCGCGGACCTTAGGCGCCCGCGATTTGCGATTGATGGTCCGCCATATCCTCCCCAACGCCCTCTCGCCGGTCTACGTGGCGGCGGTGTTGGGGGTGGCGGGGGCGATCCTCACCGAATCGGCCCTCAGCTTCCTCGGCATCGGGGTCCAACCGCCGAAGGCGAGCTGGGGGAGTATCCTGACCGCCGGAAAAGACAATATCGAGATCGCCTGGTGGCTCTCGGTCTTCCCGGGGCTCGCCATCTTCGTCACGGTCCTCGGTTACAACCTGTTGGGAGAAG
>SCUR01000493.1 GCA_004297235.1 Candidatus Manganitrophaceae bacterium
AAAGTCTTCTCCGACATCCCAGATGCCATTTTTATTGATGTCATTGAGAATCGTAAAAGAATCACCCGAAGGATCTCGAGCCCCACTCAGGTTGACATCCTGAAACGGCTCGCCCGGATCGAAGAGACCAACAGAAGGTTGGGCGGGATCATCTGTGAAGGGTTCGCTCCGGGCAGAAAAACGAGCGGAAGAGAAGTTCGCAGAGGGGAGTGCTGTCTCATCTTTATAAAGAACCAGATCGTCAATTGTTGACTGAATATTTGCTGTAGGAGGCGTGGGGTCAAAAATAATCGCGCCAAACTGGAGAAAAGAGGGGCCTTGGGAGAAACCGTCGTCGACAATGCCGTCAAGATCGTCATCCAATAAATCGAATATTGTCTCATATCCATTTGCTCCATCCGGATCGAGTTGAGGGGCTTTCGTCAGTGTCCCTGCAGATTGGAGAAGACCGTCGATAAATAACCTTTGTTGAACGTTCTCTTTATTATTTCCTCCCGGTGGCATTGGATTGGTGTCAATCCGCCAGGAAAAAGCCAGATGCAGCCATTCTCCGCCTGCAATCGGGATGGGAACGACCGGCGAATCGACCTGATTCGATTCCACAGGATCAAAAGGGACGGTCAGGGGATTTCCTAGACTGTCAGCATAGGTGACGGTCAGGGGGAAACCTGGGGGAATACCGGCATATCGAACCGAATGAAGGCCGACCTGGTCAATGCGCCCATCCCCATCGGTATCTTGAAAACCGTCCAGATAAAGGCGAGTGATGATAAAATAGTCCGCCACCGCTGGAGAGAATGTGATTGAAGATGTCGGTTCTACAGAGGTTGTTCCACCGAGAATCGCTTGTAACTCCTGCTGGTCCGTATGCAGATTTGACTTTCTTATAAAAAGATTCGGATCGATTCTCGTTTTCAGAAAAGACCGATGAAGGATTACCGCTTGGGGCGGAGACCCCGGGCTGACTCCGCTCAGCCGGGGGAGTTTCACCCAGAACTCCATTGCTCCCTGCCGCAGCCCGGGATCTTCGGCGTTCGGACCGCTTCCGTCAAGGCCATTGCCGTAGATCTGCGTCGGGTCATAGGAGAAGAGATCGGCGAAGACCGACGGGGGGGACCCAGGAGAAGAGGATGCTGTGATGAATATACCATCTGGGAGAAGCTTTCCGGGAGGTCCACCGGGTGGAGGGGCACCCATGGATGTCAGCAGGCCAATTGGCTTTTGAGCGGCCCCGGCGGGAATCGGACCATCCGGCCGCATCGGGTCACGATCACTATCGAAATCGGACCGGACCAGAATCTTGGTTGGATCAGAACTAACCGCTGGGGCATTCGGGATCAGCCGGACCTGGCCATCCGTTTTTAAAAATGTGGTTGCCAGAGAGAGGGAATAGATATAGGCGCTGACATCGGTTGGGCTGGAGACGAAGAGCCGCTTCCTGAGACGGTCGAGGGAGATATGATAGGGGCCGGCCGAAGGCAAGGTGACCGGTGCCATCTGCTCCAGCCGCTCCCCCCGGTCGCTCACCACAACCAGTTGGCTGCCGCCGACGACAAAGATGAGATGCTCCGTCGCGTCCACAGCCAGACGGCCGTCGGAGGCGTTGGCATTCAGGCCCGTCAGAACAAGGCTGTCTAATTCAGCGGTCGGATTCCCTTTGGTCGAATATTTTCGGAGACGAAGATCGCCTCCGTCTGGCGAGACAATGAAGAGCGCTCCGATCTCCGGATCTGTTTCTACAAATCGGGGGGCGGCTGCCCCAAAGTTGAAAAGCGGAAAGGACTCAAGGGCGCCATTATCGGAGTCGCGAATCCTCAACAATACATTTTCGCCGACCCCATTACTGCCAATAGCAAAAAGCTGATCTAGATGCCGGTCATAGGCAACGTCGAGAGAGGGCGTCATAATCGCGGTATTCGTCTCGATGACGGCGGGGGCCAGCGGCGGATCGCGGAAGGCGTACTTCCCCATGTCGTTTGCTGAAGGGGCTCCTAGGCTGAAGAGGAGATCCCTTCCTGACAAATCGCGAATCATCTTGATCGCCGGCCCTGAAAGGCCGGTGATGTCCGGCATTGCCGTCGATAATGGCGCATCTATGCCCCCGTTGATATCAAAGACCTTAATCACATTTGCCCCTGTTTGGGCCACATAAAGCCGACCGAGCGTCGTTCCAGGATAGGCGGGGGCGATGACCAAGGCCGAGGGGGATGAAACAGAAATAAAAGGTCCAAGCGCCCCTGAAGGTGTGATGATTTGGATCCCGCTTTGTCCGACTCCATTCATTCCGATCACATAAACGAGCCCACTTTTTTCATCGACTGCTATTGGACCTGCCGAAGGAACAGAAATTGGCGGGAGAGCGCTGATCGAAAAACCGGCATCGCTCATATTTTTCGGATAACTTTTGCTAAAGAACCGAGTTTTCTGGAACAAGGGCTTGTTCCCCTCAAATTCTTCCTGTGTGGTATGCCTTAAAACCTCAAACATCTTAACCACTGAGACGGTTT
>SCUR01000494.1 GCA_004297235.1 Candidatus Manganitrophaceae bacterium
GTTTTTCTTCAGCTCGCTTTCCACGTCGTGGTAAACCTCCGAGAGATTCAATTCGGAGATTTTTTTTGGGGAGAGTTTATAGACCGCCTCGTCTCGAAAAAAAATCCGAACCGACATCTCGCAGACGGCGGCGGCCATGACCATCGTAAAGACCGTCACAAAGTTATTGTGTGTCCCGCGGGTGACGATGATCGCCATCTTCTTCATTGCAGCCCGCCCTTTTCGATATAAATTTTCACCAGGCCGTCGATGTCTTCTATCTTCACAATCGGATGTTTGAATTTGTTCGTCCAGGCGGTTATTTCCCGCTGTTGGAACCGATTTCCGTGGACTTCCAGAATCGCCCCTTTTTCCATGGTCGCCAGGGTGGTTCGGATGACACCGAGGCTGCGGCAGTCGATCGGATTGAAGTACTCTGTGACGTTTAAAACTTTTGTAACGTTCAGACTCAGAAAATCACTCCGTTTCATTTAAGACGGGCCGGTTGGAGCCGGACCCCCATGATGAGCTCCGGTTGAGTTTACCAGACCATCACGTTATCGTGTTCTTCCAATAAACGGACCGAGTCATCTTCGCTGATGATCTCGACTCCCTGGACCATCTCCTCTTTGCCGATGCCCCGCGTCTTCATATCTTCCGCGACGGCGCGGACCTTCGCGCCATGCTCGATCATGAAGGTGATGACCTTATCGGGGGAGGTTTCATGAAGCATAATGTCCTGGCCCGCGATCTTGACGTTGACCTGTTGATTCTTCACGGCGTAGGTCACCGCCGAATCGCGCAGCAGAACGTTGACCTCCACCGGGGTGTCGGAGACGCCGAGGGCGGTGGCGAAAACGTGAGGATCGACCGGCTCGAAGCTAAGATAAATCGGTTTCTCGAAAATAACAAGGACCTTGTTTGCCATCTTTTATCTCCGTCTGCTTCGTGGGGCGCGATGAAGCGCGCCCGCTCGGTTATCGATAGGTTGGAATGCAGATCACCCGGTCGGCGGCCTTGACGAATTTCCAGAGATCGCCGAGTGTCCCGACGATCGATCCGCCCATCTGGTGCTTCTCGACCCCGCGCTCTTGCACGCAGAGAATGCAGGAGACCCAGTCGAGCTTCGCGCCGTGCAGGCCGGCGCGGATCAATTGGTCGATGAATCGGCCGATGTTCGGGTGTTTCTCGCCCAACACTTTCTGCAGAGAGCCGGGCTCGTTGTGGTCGATCTGATCCTTGTTGGTCAGCGTGACCGCCTCTTCAAAGGCCCACACGTTGACATCGACCCCGCGCTGTAAGAGCTTTTCAACGAGCCGGAGCACGGTGGTCGGCGCCTCGCGCTGATAGGAGCCGGTCGCCAGGACGATCGCCACTCTTTTCACTTTCGCCGGTGCCGCAGTCGGTGCGGTTGCATTCGCCATTGTTTCCTCCATTTTTAGAAAACGTGAGGCGTGAGGGGTCAGGCGGAAGGGGTCAGGTCAAAAGATTTAAGCTCTTTCGCCTTACGCCCCACGCCTCACGTCATTTAGCCTCTTAATACCAAATCACTTTGTCCGATCCTTCGGTGATCAGGTCGGCCAATTGATCAATGTTGGACTGGGTCACCCCGTCTGCGAGCTGGGCGACGCCGCGGGCTTTGCACGAAATATCATCCGCCATCACCTTGGCGCCGCGTTTCGAGAGGTCGGTCAGGTTCTTTCCCAGATCCCCTCCCTTCCGGGCGCCGATCACGCCGTTCTCGATCAGAAAAAGGGTGACCTCATTCCCATCTTCCTTTAACTTGGCCGCCACTTTTTGGATATAGCGGCCGTTCGTGTATTCCGTTAAATCACGGCTGTCGACGATGAGATAACGCGCCATCTGGGCCTCCTCACTCTTGATTAACGATCATCTTCGGTTAGCGTTGCGAACTTCATTGAACAGCAAAAAAGAAAAATTGCGGCGTTTGGAAAGGTTAATGAAGGACGGCGATCATCCCGATAAGAATTAAAGTGACTATAACGAAGCATTTCTTTGCTTGTCAAGCGCCTTTATCGGGCGGAATCGGACTTCCGGAATGATCACGTGATGAATGAGGCGCCCAGAAAGAAAGAGACGGGGAGGGCGATGGCGTTTCGATATGCTATACTTTCTGCGAGATCGCGGCCGACGGATCGATATCGGTCGAGAGATCGGAGCCATCTCGGAGAGGAGCGTTCGTGAGCACAGAGCCGTCGCACACCAGCATCACCTGTCCACACTGCCGGAAAGAGATTGAGATCCAGATCAATACAAATTCGATCTCTTCCCCGGAGGAAGGTCCCCTCACCCGGACCGCCTCCGCTCCCGAGCCGGCCCTCACGGTCGGTCAGGCCATCGAAGTTCTAAACAAGAAGCTTCCGGAGCCGGGCAAGGGGAGATCGACGGTACCCGACCCGGGCGCAAAGCAAGGAGAAGCCCGTCTCCGGGCCCTCATCGCCAAGAAGATGAGCGACAGCAACTTCCAGGTCCCGCCGATGCCGGGGGTGGCCGAGCGGATCCTCCAAATGGGGGACAACGCCGGCTCGGTCGACCTGGCCAAGATCATCGCGAATGATCAGGCGATCACGTCGAACATTATCCGTATCGCCAACTCCGCTTATTATGGAGGGGTCTACAAGTTCGAGACCCTGCCGACGGCGATTACACGGATCGGCCTCGATCAGGTCCGCATCTTGATTCTCGGCTTTTCCATGCTTTCAAAAGAGTTTGCCGGAGGGCTTTACCGGCAAGAGTGCCGGAAGCTCAATCAGCATGCCATCGCTTGTGCTTATCTCACCGCCCTCCTGTCCGAGCTGACCGGTCTCAAGGAGAAGGAGGACGCTTTCCTGGCGGGCCTGTTGCACGATATCGGAAAGCTGATTATCTACACGGTGCTCGATCAAGAGTTCCAAGGAAAGAAAAAGCAGGAGTGGGCGCAGCGGGGGTGGAGCGATGAAGACTTAAAAGTCGTTCTGGACGAGTATCATGGGAATGCCGGCGCTTTCGTCGCCACCGCCTGGAGGCTCCAACCCTGGCTCCAGGAGGTCGTTCGGTATCATCACACATTTCATCTTGCGAAGGAGCGCCCCCAACTGGTGGCGCTCGTCGGGCTGGCCAACCGATTTTGTCATCGGTACGGGTTGGGGTGTCCTCCAGAGGAGGTTGATCTTTTTGCGGAGGGTCTTGCAGAGGCGGCTCATTTCTCGAAAAAGCACGAAGAGCGGGTCGCCGGCCGGATCGATCCGATCAAAGATATGTTGGCCCAAATCGACCGAACCGCTTGATGGCCGGCAGCGAGGGTCGCCGTCGATTATTCGCGGGGACTTCTTGCCAGTTTTTCCGTCAGCTTGGCCGCCTTGGTCGGATTTAATCCGGTCAGGATCTGGGCGGCGCTTTTCTCTTTAATCTTTCCCAAAAGGGTCAACGCGAGCGATTCGTCCAGCTTCTCAATCCGGGCGGCCGCCTCTTCGGGCGGCATCGCTTCATACATCTTGGCAAGCCGGCCCACCTGCTTATCCTCTTCTTGCTTCCGTTTTTTTTCCTTCTCTTCCAACGCCTCGCGGACTTCGGTCTGTTTTTTCAGCATCCGGCCGATCTCTTGCTCCATTAGTCGAAGCCGCTCCTCTTTCTGATCAAGCGCCTGCGCCCTTTTGTCGAGCTCGCTCTTTCTCTGCTCGATCGCCCGGAGCATCGCGGGGGGCGAGGAGGGGTCGGGAGGAGGGGCATCGGTAATGATCTCTCCCGCTTTCACGGGCGGCTCCGTCTGGGCGTTCAGGAGGGGAGTGAAGAAAAGGAGGAAGATCACCGCGAGCGGGAAGCCCTTTCTGATCGAACTCATGGCGATTTCCTCTTCGGACGCCCGCCCAGCTCATCGAGAAGGTTCTGCTCTTTCTTTCGGAGATCTTTCAGATAAGCCTCTTTCCTGTCCGATTCGATCTTCTCAACCACCTTTTTCTCGCGCGTGGCTTCAAGGAGATCTTGGCGTTTCCGATCACATTGATCGGTGAGACGCTGGACCGCCGTCCGCCGTTCTTCCAGCCGGTCGTATTGCTGCTTGAGGAATCGGTAATAGAGGTCCATCTCGCCGGGAGCCATCCCTTTTCCTTGCTGCTCGGAAAAATCGTGCAGCGCCGCCTCCAGCTCTTTATGAAGCCGGCGAAGCTGATCCTCCGCTGCATCGAGAGAATGTTTCATTTCGAGAAACTCCTCCTGAACGTCTTCTTCATGACGTTTCCGTTGTCGAAAAACGGCATCCAGTTTTGATTGATAGCGAGACATGATCTCTAGAGAGGGTGAGGGGTCAGGAGTAAAGACCTTAAATATTCACTCCTCGCCCCGAATCCCTCCCTCCTCACTCCCTCACTGCCCTTCGTAGTGCCAGCAGGCTTTCCTGAAAACTCACCTTCTCGTTGATTCTCTGGCGAAGATACGCTTGGATGCGATCCCATCGCGCGATCGCTTGGTCGACCTTCGGGTTGCTTCCCGGCTTGTAGGCGCCGATGTTGATGAGGTCCTCCACTTTTTTATACGTTGCCATCAGGTCGGAGAAGCTCCGCGCCAGTTCCAGGTGATCGGGGTCGATCAGATCGATCATCACCCGGCTGGTGCTGTTGAGAAGGTCGATCGCGGGGTACTGATTCTGGGCCGCCAGCTCCCGGGAGAGAACGATGTGCCCGTCCAAGATCGCCCTGGTCGTATCCGGGATCGGGTCGTTGAGATCGTCTCCTTCCACCAGCACCGTAAAGAGGCCGGTGATCGTTCCGCGTCCTGCGGAAGTGCCGGCCCGCTCGAGGAACTTCGGAAGGAGGGCGAAAACCGAGGGAGTATACCCCTTCGTGGTCGGCGGCTCTCCGATCGCCAGGCCGATCTCCCGTTGCGCATGCGCGAGGCGGGTGAGCGAATCCATCATCAACAACACCTGGCTGTTTCGGTCCCGAAAATACTCGGCGATCGCCATGGAGAGGAAGGCCCCTCGGCGGCGAACCAGCGGAGGCTGGTCGGAGGTGGCGACCACCACGACCGAGCGGCGGAGTCCCTCTTCCCCGAGATCTTTTTCGATGAACTCCTTGACCTCCCGGCTTCGCTCTCCGATCATGGCGATCACGTTTACATCGGCGGTGGTGTATCGGGCGATCATTCCGAGAAGGACGCTCTTCCCGACGCCGCTGCCGGCGAAGATCCCCAGCCGCTGCCCGCTTCCGCAGGTCAGCAGCCCATTGATGGCGCGGATGCCGAGGTCGAGCGGGCGGCTGATTCTTTGCCGCTCAAGCGGGCTGGGAGGGGAGAGATAGAGCGGGTGGCTTTGAATCCCTTTGAGAGGGCCTTTGCCGTCGATCGGGTTGCCGAGCCCATCGATGACCCTTCCCAGCAGCCCCTCTCCCACCGAGGCGGTCGCCTGGCGGCCGCGGCTGATGATCGCGCTTCCCGGTCCGATTCCGGCCAGCTCTCCCAACGGCATAAATAAGACCCTGTTTTCGCGGAAGCCGACCACCTCCGCCAGCAGGGGGGTCTTCGTTCCTGCGGAAGCAATTTCGCAGACCTCGCCGATCGCGGAGATAGAGGCATATCCTTCCAGCACCAGCCCGATCGCCTGAGAGATCCGCCCGTGAGGCGGGGTCGGATCGATGCTCCGAATTTGATCGAGATATTTCGCCGTCGTCTCGTTCACTTCGCAGGCTCCGTCTTGAGAAGCTCTTCTTCGATTACCGCGAGCTGGCTGTCGATGCGCATGTCGACGATTTGGTCGTTGCTCTCAATGATGCATTCCCCCGGCCGGAGGCTTCCGTCCGCCTCTAACCGGAGCCACTGAACTTTTCCCACCCATTCTACCACCTTATCCCGATCCTTCCGGAGCCGCTCCAGGTCTTGGGGATGCAGATGGATCAGGAGGGTTTCAATCTGGCCCATCTTCTGGAGGACCGTCCGAATCGACCCGAGGAGCTTCTCCGGATTCTGACTGATCTCCTGGCGAAGAATCCGGCGGGCGACGGCCAGCGCCAGCTGCAAAATCTCCTTCTCGGCGCTCTTTATCAGGTTCGGTTTAACCGCCTGGAGCTCTTCGAGCAGGCCGGAGAGGAGCTGGTGGGTCGCTTCGATTTGTTGGAGGCCGAACTCTCGTCCCGCTTTTTCTCCCGACGCGAACCCCCGTTCGTAGGCGTCGCGTTCGATCGCCGAGAGCTTTCCTCCGATCTGATCCGAGGAGGAGGGACCCGGACCGGACGGGGAGACCTCTCTCAGCATGTAGGCCGAGATCCCCTGCTCCTGGGTCTCTCCGGACCGGACGACTTTAGACCAGGGCTTCTCCATCTCCCTTTCCTCCCAGCGCGATTTTCCCCTCGTCGGCGAGTCGCCGTACGATCTTGATGATGGCCTGCTGCGTTTTTTCGACTTCGCTGACCTTCACCGGTCCGCGCGCCTCCATGTCTTCGGTCAAAAGTGAAACCGCCCGCTCGGACATGTTCTTGAAGATCTTCTGCTTGACCTCCTCTTTGGCCGCCTTCAACGCGATCGCCAGGAAATCTTTGTTCACCTCTTTCAACACTTCCTGCATTCCGCGATCGTCGAGTTGGATCAAATCGTCGAAGGTAAACATCAGCTGACTGATTTTTTCGGCGAGCTCCGGATTGTTTTGGGTGATCGAAGCCATAATCGCCTGCTCGGTGGCCTGATCGACCTGATTAAGCAGATCGGCCACCCGTTTCACCCCCGAGACTTTCTTGCCGGAGCTGGTCCCGACAAATTGCAGCTCTCCCTGGAGGGTCTCCGTAATTTCCTTCATGATCCCCGGCGGGATCTCTTCGAGCGTGGCCATCCGATAGCCGATGTCGGCGCGAAGCGCTTCCGGGAACTCCATCAGGATCTGGCTTCCCTGCGCCGGATCGAGGTGAGTGAGGATGAGCGCGATCGTCTGCGGATGCTCTGCGCGCAGCAGCCCCGCCAATGCCTTCGGCTCGGTCCACTTCAGCTCTTCCAGCTCGGTTTCTTCCCCCGCGGGAAAGCCGTCCATGATTTTCGCCGCTTTCTGCGGCCCCAGCGCCTTCGTCAGGATCCGTTGGAGATAATCTCTCCCCCCGAGCTTGGGGCCGGTGTGGGCGCTGGTTTGGGTGGCGAATTCTCTCCAGACCAGATCGATCTCTTCTTGCGAGATATCGGAGAGCTTGGCAATCGTCTGGCTGATCTTTCGGATTTCCTTCGGATCGAGCTGTTTCATGACCTCGGAGGCCATCTCTTCGCCCAGGGTCATCAGAAAGATCGCGGTCTTGTCGGTGCCGTTCAGCTTCCTCATCGCTCTCTCAGCAGTTGCCTTTCAACATCGCGCCGGACCGGCCGATTACTTCTCTTTGAGCCATTGCTTGACCACCATCGTCGCCGCCTGTGGATTCTGCTTCGCGATCTGAACCATCTGATCCGTTCGCGGCGCGCCGACTTGCAGCTCTCCGAGGGCGCCGGCCGGCAGTTGCGCGGTTCCGGCCGGGAAGGTCGGGGAGGGGGTGAGGAGCGCCTTCAGCGCGGGGCGAATCACGAAGAAGAAAGCGATCAGGCCGACCACCAAACCGATCCCGTACTTCGCGAAGGGGAGCCACTGTGCGAGGCCCTTGTTGGGCGGTTCGGCGACTCCTTCTTCTTCCGCGAGCGCATTGGCTTCAAAGGGGATGTTGACCACTTCGACCTGGTCCTGCCGCTCCGCGGAGTAGCCCATCGCCTTCTTCACCAGCTCCTCCAGCTTCTTCATCTCGTCCTCGTTTCGAGGAATATATTTTCGCGGGGCATCTCCCTGGGCCGCCTGATAGGTGCCGTCGACCAATGCCGCGACCGAGAGCTTTTTAATGGTCCCGATCGGCTCGATGATCCGGCTGACGGTCTTGCTGATCTCGTAGTTGATCACCTCGTTCTTCTTCTGGGCGTTGTTGCTGCTGGCGGTGCCGGCCGATGCGCCGGCCGGGGCGCCGGGAGGGACGTTGGATAAGACGCCGGGGACGCCGGAAGGGCCGGCCGAGCCGGACGTCCCGTTCATCTGCTCTTGGGCGCGCTGTTCGCTTCGAACCACCTGCGTGTCGGGATCAAATTTCTCCTCGGTATGCTCGACCTGTCTCAAATCGAGGAGGCTGGTGACCCGGACCACCGCTTTTCCGGAGCCGACGACCCGTTCGAGCATGCTCTGAATCTTTCCTTCAATTTCTTTTTCCAGGTGCTGTTGATAATCGAGTTGAGTCGAAGTCATCTGGGCGGTGGCCGATCCGTCGACCGTCCGAGAGAGGATCTGCCCGTGGCTGTCGACCACGGTGACGGTCTGGGGGCTGAGCCCTTCCACGCTGCTGGAGACGAGGTGAATGATCCCCTGAATCTGTCCTTCCGACAGCCGCTTCCCGGCGCGGAGGGTGACGACCACCGAGGCGCGGGAGGGCTCTTGCCGGTCGGAGAAGAGGGTCTTCTCCGGAACGACGAGATGCACCCGGGCCTTGCTCACTTCGGCCAGCTGGCTGATGGTCCGGCTCAGCTCTCCTTGGAGCGCTCTTTTGTAGTTTAACTTCTGTACGAATTCGGTGGTTCCGAAGGTGTTCCGATCGAAGATCTCGAACCCGACCCCTCCTCCTTGGGGAAGCCCCTGGCCGGCCAGCTGAAGGCGAAGCTCATGGACCCGCTCCGCCGGCACCGAGACGGCGGTGCTGTCGGCCGAGAGCTCATAGGGGATGTGTGATTCCTTGAGTTTACTGATCACCGAAGCGGCGTCGTCGGAAGAGAGGTTCGTGTAGAGGATTTGAAGCTCCGGTTTTTGAGTCCAAAGCCAGAGGACCACCCCTCCTGCAAAGGTCGCCGCCAAAACCAGCAGCAGTGCCATCTTTCTTGCAAAAGAGGCGGTCGTCATCTGTTGTAAAAGATCTGCCATCGTTTACCCTCGGTTGGGACGCGCCGAAAGGGGCGCCCGGATCAGGGGAGAAGATCTCCCCCCAAAATTAAATCTGCATTCGGGAGATTTCCTCGTAAGCCGAGAGAATCTTATTCCGAACCTGCATCATCAGCTCAAAGGAGAGATTCGCCTTCTCGATGGCGATCATCGTCTGGTGAAGGTCCTGCTGTTTGCCGGCGGTCAGGTCGGTGATCGCCTGATCGGCCTGCAGTTGCGCATCGTTGACTTGACGGATCGACTCCTTGAGCGTCTCCGCGAAAGAGGCCTCCGATTTTTCAATCCCGCCGGCGGCCTGGGCCGGGTTGATCTGATTCGGCCCGATCGGTTGTATCGCCATTTTGTTCTCCTTAAGTAACGTGAGGCGTTAGGCGTGAGGCGTAAGGGGTAAAAGATAAAGAATCAGATCTTTTGCCTTTACCCCCATGCCTCACGTCACCTTCTTTGTCGCCTCACGCATTCAGCTACCTTCCAATATCCAGCGCCTTCAGCGCCATGCTCTTGGTCGCGTTTAAGGCGGTGACGTTGGCTTCGTAAGAGCGGAGCGCCGAGATCATGTTGACCATCTCTTCCATGGCGTTGATGTTGGGGTAGAGGACATAGCCGTCCGGATCGGCCTCCGGATGTTGCGGCTCATAGACCCGCTTAAACGGACGGTCGTCCTGAATCACCCGGGTCACGGAGACCCCCGGCTGGCTCCCTTCCAGATTCATTTGAAGCGTCTCTTCGAAAGAGCCGATCGGGGCCGTTGCGAAGACGACATCTTTCCGCCGATAGGGCCCTCCCTCCGCGGTTTGGGTCGATTCCACATTCGCGAGGTTGCTGGAGATCACATTCAACCTCGCCCGTTGGGCGTCGAGCGCCGAAGCCGAAATGGCGAATGCCTTTTCAATGTCCATCGATTATCTCCCTTCCTTAATTGCGTTCCGAATCGCTCTGAATTTCGACGTGATCATCTGCGTGCTGGCGGTGTAGAACAACGTGTTCTCCGCGAGCTTCGCCATCTCCTTTTCCGCGTTGACCGTGTTCCCGTCGAGCCGATGCGACGGCCCGGGGACGACCGTCGCGTGAGAGAGCGCGGCGGCGCTTCCCGTCGGGGAGAGGTGCGACGGATCTGTCCGTTGCAGCGGGAGGGGAGAAGCGCCCGACGCGGCGCTGAGCGCCTCCTTGAAGTTCACCTCGGTCGCTTGATAGCCGGGAGTGTCCTGGTTTGCGATATTCGCGGTGATGGCGCGGTGCCGCTCGCTCCGCAGGTCCAAGGCTTCCGCCAGCAAGCCGATCGTTTTATCGAACAAGCTTCCGATCATATCGGTCCTCCTTCGTCTGTTCGGCCGGATGCGGCCGTCTCTTTTCGTTCCGCCGGCATTCCGACCATTCCCGGCGGCGGCGAAGAATCGTCGAGGCCGTGGGTCCGGTACTCCCTCAGTTTGTTGCGAAGGGTTCGGATGCTGATGCCGAGAAGCCGGGCGGCATGGGTTCGATTTCCCCCGACCCGCTCGAGCGTCTCCAAGATCAGATCCCGTTCGGCCTCCCAGACGGTCGTGGCGCGCGCGGAGGGACGCTCCGTCTTCGGCTCGAACGATTCCTCGAAGAGGAGATGATTTCCGGCGATGGTCCCCCGATCGCAGAGGAGGACCGCCCGCTCCATGACATTTTCAAACTCCCGAACATTTCCCCGCCATTCCCGCCCCATCAGGAGGGAGAGCGCCTCCGGTGAGATCGAGATCACCGATTTCTGGTTCCTCATCGCCCCCTTTTTTATGAAATGATCCGCCAGCAGGGGGATGTCGACGGCGCGGTGCCGAAGGGGGGGGAGCCGAAGCGGAAAGACATTGAGGCGATAATAGAGGTCTTCGCGGAAACGGCCCGCCTTGACCTCTTCCCACAGGGGGCGGTTGGTCGTGGCGATCACACGGATATCGAGGGCGATCGGACCTTTTCCGCCGAGCAGATCGACCTCGCGCTCTTGCAGGACACGGAGCAGTTTGGCTTGCAGCGACAGGTGCATCTCGCTTACTTCGTCCAGCAACAAGGTGCCGGTGTGCGCCAGCTCGAACCGTCCCGGCTTTCTGGCCCCCGCGCCGGTGAAGGCCCCTTTTTCAAAGCCGAAAAGCTCGCTTTCAAGCAACGCTTCCGGCACCGCGGCGCAGTTGATCGCGATGAAGGGGCGATGGGCGCGCGGGCTGTGCTGGTGGACGAAGCGCGCGAGCAGTTCCTTTCCCGTTCCGCTCTCTCCTTCGATCAAAATGGACGTTTGGCCGGCGGCGACCACTTCGGCGGTTTTGAGCAGCCTCAACATGCCGGGGTCCTGCGTCAGCAACGCCCGTCCGGCGGCGGTCTCCGCCGTCTTCGGCTGCGGTTTGGCGGCCGGGAGATCCGGCGCGCCGAGCGCCTTGCGAACCACCGCGTCGAGCGACTCTTGTGAGAAGGGCTTCACCAGATAATCGAACGCGCCCGACTTCATCGCCTCCACGGCGATCTCAATCGTTCCGAAAGCCGACATCAGAATGATCGGAAGCGTGGGGTTGAGCCGCTTGGCCTCTTGGAAAAGATCCATTCCGTTCATGCCGGGCATCCGAATGTCGGTCATCATCAGCCCGATCGGCTGTTCCCGGAATCGGTTGAGCGCCTCTTCTCCGCTCGATGCGACCAGGACCGAATGGCCCGACAGCCGGAGGCTCTCCGCGAGGGCAAGCCGCATGGCGGGATCATCATCGACGACCAAGATCGGACGGGGGGCCGTGCCATTTTCTCGGCCGCGGGTGGGCGCGCCGTTTTCCGGGCCATGGGACGGGGAGGAAAGGGTCATTCGCGTTCCTCCCTGAGGGCCGCTTCTTTTTCCAGGCGATCGGTCCGGTTGAGATTGTGCGGAGGGAGGGTCAAGGTAAAGGTAGTCCCCCGATTGATTTCGCTTTGAACTTGAATCGATCCCCCATGCGCCGTCACGGCATTGTGGACAATCGCCAAGCCGAGGCCGGTCCCGCTCTGTTTGGTGCTGAAGAAAGGATCGAAAATCCTGGGGAGGACCTTTTCCGGAATGCCGCCTCCCGTATCGGAGAGTGTGATCCTGATTCCGTCGAGGCTCCGCGAAGCGGCGTCGGCCGGCTCCGCCACTCGAAGGGGGGCGGCCGCCAGACGGAGCTCGCCTCCGCGAGGCATCGCCTCGACCGCGTTCAAGATCAAATTCAAGAGGACTTGCCGAAGGAGGTCTTCATCGCACCAGATCCATTCGGGAAGGGATTCGATCGATTCGATCCAACCGATTCGGTTCTGCTGGATCAGAGGGAGGGCGAAGAGGCGCGCCTCTTCGATCACCCGTCTCAGATCGGTCCTTCGAAAGTGGGGGGTCGGCGTTCGGGTGAAAAGAAGGAGATTGGAGAGGGCGTAATCCATCGCGCTCGTGGCCGTCGAGATATAATCGGCGTACTGCCGCAGGGAGGGATCGGCCAGCCCCTTTTTCAGCAGCGAGGCGAAGAGCTCGATGCTGCCGAGCGGATTCCTCAACTCATGCGCCATTCGGGCGGCCATCTCACCGACCGCGGCCAGGCGATGGTTCCGTTCCGCTTCTTCCCGGAGCGCGTCCCGCTGCCGCAGGCTCTCCTCCAAGGCGTGGTTCTTTGCCTCCAGCTCGCTTTTCAACTGGGCCACCTGTTCCTGGAGCAGGCGGTAGTATTTCTCGAGATCCAGGGAGGTTTCATTGAAGCGGCTGAACGCCTCGCGAAGGAGCTCAGCCCTGTTTTCTTCGATTGCCATCGATGACACTCCTCAGCTTTGAAGAGGCCGCCTCTTCGACCGCCATCTGTCGAAGAAGGGGATCTTTCGCATTCCGGACCAGTTGATCGAAAAGCGCGCTCCCGCGATTTCGTTGGCCGAGACGATGATAACTCTTGGCCATCTGAAATCGGACCCAATCTCCATCCGCTCCTTCCGCCTTCAGCGCCGATTGATACGCTTGGATCGCTTTTGCATATTCCCGGAGCCGGTAGTACGCATTTCCGAGAGAGAGGGCGAGACCGGCTGCGTTTTCAGGGTCGCGGCCGATCCATTTCAGGTAAATAGCCGCCTCTTTTCGAAAATCGCCGTGATGCTGATAGGCCTTGGCGAGCAGAAGGGAGATCCGCTCCTGATCGGGATGGTTCGGGTAGCGATGAAGCCATTCGCTGTAAGCTTTAATCGCCCGGTCCGGTTTTCCTTGCTGATCGAGGACGAGGCCCAGATCGGTGAGAACGACGGACACGCGCGAACTCTTGGGATAGCGCTTCAAAAAGGCGTTCAATCTCAGCTCCGCTTGGGGATAGTCCCCCTTTTCCATCAGACTTTTCCCGAGAAGAAAAAGCGCTTCTTCCGCCAGCGGGCTCGACAGGCTCGCGGCGATCGGCGCGTGCAGATCGATCGCCTGCGAATAGAGGCCGAGGCGGGCGTGGCTGATCCCGACTTGCAAGCCGATGGGACCGGTCAGCATCGGGGGGGTGAAATCGGAAGAGCGGGCATGGAAGAATTCGACGATTTGAAAATCATCTCCTTCTTTTGCCAGCCGGCCGATCTCTTCGCCGATTGTTTTACGATAGACGGCGGCGAGCCGGAGCTGGAAATGAGATAAGGGGATCAGTGCAAGGAGGCGGCTCTCCAATTCCAGTGCGACGGAGAACGCGCCGTAAATTCGGAATCGCTCGATCGCCTCCAGGAGGGTCTCTTGTGCGATCTCGTTGAGCGGAGGGGTTTGCAGAACGGTCAATGCTTGCTTCTCCGTCAAGGCCAACGCCTGACGAACTTCTTCCCGATCCCGGGCGGCCTGACAGTCGGAAGATTTGCGGGGGAGCGGGGCGCTGCACTCCTGCATTTCGAGCTGGCCGATCGAGGCGATCAATTTGTCGAGACCGCCGCTCGGATTCGATCCCGGAGCGGCCAACACTTGCGCATAGATCAGGCCGGCCTTCTCAAAGGCTCCTTCCCGCCGCCAAGCGTCTCCGGTCCTTGCCAAGGCCACGGGAGCAAGCGGATCGATTGAGGAAAGGGTCATGACGTTGAAGAAAAGTTCCCGAGATTGGGACGTACGACCGGTCCGATAGGCCGACTCGGCATGTTGGAATAAAATCTCCGGCGTCGCCGGATCGGTCGAGAGGGCCCTCCCTTTTTCGTATTTTTGGTAGGCCGTCTCAAAGTCGTTTAGATGATAAAAGGTATCGGCCACGCCGAGCAGGACGGAGGCCTGATCCTCTGCGGAGAGAGAGGGGAGGTCGATCCGGGCATATGCATCGGCCGCTTCCTTCCATTTTTTCCATCCCCGATAGGTTTGCGCGATCCCGATCCGGGCGACGGGGGCGAAGCGGCTGTTCGGATGCCGCAAAAGAACTCTTTTGAAGCTTCCGATCGATTCATAATAAAGCCCCAGCTTTTCATAGACCTGACCCATTCTCCAGAGACTGCGGATTGCATTTTCCGAATCAGGATATTTCTGCTGCGCTTCTTGGAAGGAGGCCAGCGCCTGATGAAGATGCTTGGGTCCGCCCTTTTGAGCCCATTTCAGATGAAGATCTCCGCGGAGAAAGGAGGCGGTTTCCGAGAGGGGGCCTTCTGAAAGATGTTTCAAGAGTTGATCGGTCTCCACGACGGCTTGGGAGAAGTTTCCGGCGCGGTATGCTTCCAGAATTGTTTTAAACGGATCTTCTCCTTGAGTCGCGTAATTCTCCGGGAACAGAGGAAGCTCCAGCTCCTCCGCTCGGGTGTTCGACTCTAAAACGGTCAAGCTGAATATCAATGTAATGAAGATGAGAAGGTTCATTCTTATCCATCAAAGGAAGCCGGTGCGCGGTTTCCCTCAGAGAACGTTTAGACCCCAACTCGGTATAAGCAAGAAGAATGCCGATGAGGCCTCTGAATTCTCCGAAGAGAGTTGGGCCGTATCAAGCAATGGATGAGCGCTGAGAATGATTTTGAAAGGAATGGAAAGACGAATGAAGAGGGGGGAACAGAAGACCGTCAACGGATTGACAGCAGGAGTCAAGATTATCCTCGGGAGGAACGCTTTCTTTCGGGTTGGGCCGGGGCGGAGCGTAGGGACGAATCAATCCGTATTCGCCGCCGAGAGCGGTTCTTCGTTTCCGCTGACGCCGGGGGTGGAGGGGGAGAACGAAGGGGGATGAGACCAGCGTCGTTTGAGTTTCTCGACCAGAGTGGTGCGGTTCATTTTCAAAAGCTGAGCGGCGCGATTTTTAACCCCGTTGGCCTTCAGCAAGGCTTGCTGAAGGAGTTGGTTTTCGAACTCCGAGACCAGTTCCGAAAAATTGGCTCCTTCGTCGGGAAGCTCAAATTGAAACAGGAGTCGGCGCTCGTGACATTTCGTGAGCTTATCGGGCAGGTCGGCCGGCTGAATATATCCCTCCTGTTTGAGCGTGACCAGCCGTTCGATCAGATTTTCCAGCTCTCGAATATTTCCAGGCCAGGGATATTCCAGGAGAAGTTTCTCGGCATCCGGGGTGACCCCCTCGATCTTACGGTGCTTCTTCTCGTTAAAGCGATGGATGAAGTGATCGATCAAGAGAGGAATGTCCTCCCTCCTCTCACGGAGCGGGGGGATCATCATCGGAATGACGTTCAACCGATAGAAGAGGTCTTTCCGAAAACGTTTTTCCTCGACGGCCTGTTCCAAATCTTGGTTGGTGGCGGCGATGATGCGGACGTCGACATGGATCGTTTTGGTTCCGCCGACCCGCTCGAAGGAGCGCTCTTGCAGCACGCGCAGCAGCTTCACCTGCAGCGGCAGGGAGAGCTCGCTGATTTCGTCCAAAAAGAGGGTTCCCCCATGAGCCAGCTCAAATCGGCCGATTCGCGAGGTGGCGGCGCCGGTGAAGGCTCCCTTTTCATGGCCGAAAAGCTCGCTTTCCAGCAGCGCTTCCGGGATGGCCCCGCAGTTCACCGGAATCAACGGCTTGTCCCGTCTGGGGCTGTTGAAGTGAAGTGTCTTTGCGACCACTTCTTTGCCGGTTCCGCTTTCACCCTGGATGAGGATGGTGCTGTCGCTGTCGGCGACGCGCTCGATCAGCTCATAGACCCCCTGCATCAGAGGGCTTTGACCGACCATGTTTTCAAACTGGTATTTCTCACGAACCATCTTCTGCAAGAGAAGATTTTCGTGCTTGAGGCGATGATATTCCAACGCGTTCTTTACCAGGCCTAAAACGACATCCACCTGGAACGGTTTCGTAATGAAATCGAACGCGCCTGATTTCATCGCCTTCACAGAGAGTTCAATCGTGCCGAAGGCGGTCAGGATGATGCATACGGCATGGGCATGGATCCGTTTGATGTCTCTCATCACCTCCAGGCCGCTCATGCTGGGAAGGTTGTAATCGATCAGATGGAGCTGGAAGGAAGACTGCTTCACGAGGGACAGCGCTTCGGCCCCATCCGCGGCGGTTTCAACGAGGTATCCCGCTCGGGTGAGTAGCTCCGAGAGGACGGTTCGGACAGAGGGATCATCTTCAATGACTAGGATTCGGTCGCCGCTCATTAGGATTCTCCCGTACGATCTCTGGAAAGAGGTATATACCGGAAAGATAATAGAATGAGCATAACAGACTTTTTTGATCTGTCAACGGATTCTCGCACTTTCAGCGTCTGATCGGCAGAAAATGCCGAGCCCTAGGCAAAGAGGTTCGGCAGCGGAGTCGGGTGTCTCAAGCAGACCCCTCTAAAATGCGAATAGACTGCTGGTATGCATCTTGCTCTACCCGAAAGCCGACGTTAAACCGTTCGTCGGCGTGATCGGTGGTCTGGAAAATAAGAGATGAGTAATCCGGCTGCTTTGCAAACAATCGATGGTCCCACTTCCCCTGCGAGATCGCGGGAGGCCGGACTCGCCGCGAAAAGGGGGGACGGACCGGAACCGTTCGAGAAGGTTTTGAATGAAGTGGCCGCCCATCAGGAAGCCGGCGTGCAGCCGGAGGGGGATGCCCCTCTCAGCCCAACAACGGAAGACCGGCTTCCTCTCTTATCGTCTGGGTCCCAGCCGCTCGGCGATCATCGGGCCGAGCGGATCGAGCATGAGGATGAAAAAGACAAGGTGGAACCGGCGGTCATGCCGGTGGATCCGGCGCTCAACCCGAGCGTCGGTTTGATGCCCCTTCCGATCGAATCCGTTCAGGCGGTGCCGGAAGGCGATTCCTCCCTTCCACTCGCCTCTCCGAAGGGAGAACGGACCGGGATCACCCCCCTTTCTCAGGCAGATCCATCTGCGCCGGAAAAGGGTGGGCTGAAGCCGATCGGTATGAAGGACCCGCAGGATATTCTCTCGAATCCTGTCCTTTCCATAGATCAAAAAACGGAGGGGATGCAAATTTCTTCCGAACCCGGCGCGCAGCCGGACGGGCCCTCTCCGGCGGATCAAGGACTTCACTCGATCCGCGAAGAGACGTCACAGCCAAAGACGGAGGGGCGTCTCGATCCGCCCCCTTCCACGCGTGTCGAGCCGAATGGGCCGGAATCGAATGGGATCTCCCTTCTCAAAGCCGCCTCTGCAGAAGGGAGGGAAAAAGAGAAGACGTTGTTCTCGGACTTTTCCCATACCGATCCAAAGGGTTCCGAACGAACCGAAGCGGGAAGAGGATCGGAGGGGCCCGACCCGATCGGAGGGTTCGCTCATGAAATGATGGGGACCGGTTCGACTCCTGTTTCCTCAGCCGGCCTGCAGGGAGGCGACCCTTTTGAAAAAGGAGTCCGATCGGCCGAATTCGTTCAGGCGAAAACGACGGCGGGCGCCTCCCTTCTGGATGGAATGCCGGAAGGAAGGCCGCTTCTTCATCAAATCGCCGAGAAGTGGAGCTTGTCGCTGTCGAAAGATGAGCATTCCTTCCGGTTCCAATTGGAGCCGGCGTCGCTCGGGGCGCTTCAAATCGATCTCTCGGTTCGTCAAGAGCGGGTCGTCGCCGAGATTGTGACGAAACATCCCTTCGTCAAGGAGCTCTTGGAGGGAAATCAAGAATTGTTGAAGGGGGCGCTGGCCGAGCAGGGAATCACGGTCGATCGGTTCTCGGTGAACATTGGAAACCCCGGCCAGGCTTCTTACGGCTGGGAAAATCGGCTTCGGCAGGGTCGAGCGGATTCTCCGTACGACCCATCGGATCGGTCCTCCTTATCACCGGCCGAGATCGGGGATGTTTCGACCGAGAGGCGATCGATTCACGAGGGGGCATGGAGCGCAATTAATATTTACGCGTGAGGATGCGAAGCCGCTCCTTACGAGTGGAGGAAACAATGGATGCAGGGACCACGCAGGCAATCAATCAGTTGGGCGCAGATACTTTTTTGAAGCTGCTGACGGCGCAATTGCAGTTCCAGGACCCGCTGCAACCGATGGAGAGCACGCAGTTCATCACACAGCTGGCCCAATTCAGTCAGGTGGAAAAGGCCGTCGATATGAATAAGAGCATCGGAACGCTCACGCAATATATGGCCTCTCTCAATAATTACAGCGCGGCCGGCCTGATCGGCAAAAATGTCCAGGTGGCGGGGGGCGCTGTTCCCCTCGCCGGGAATGCCCCGATCTTGAACTATCAGCTGGAAGGGGATGCCAAAGAGGTCCTGATTCAGATAATGAACGGGGCGGGGGATGTCGTCAGGAACATTCGTATGGGGGCCCAGCCGGCCGGGTTGCAGAATGCGACCTGGAATGGTTTGGACGAGCAGGGAAATCGTCTCCCCAACGGGGAATATACCTTTCATGTCGCCGCGGTGGATGCCGGTGGGCAGCCGGTTCAAGCGGTGACCTACACGCATGGACAGGTAACCGGTGTGACATTCGAGAACAATGCGGCCTATCTCATGGTCAATGGCGCGCGCGTTCCTGCATCGGGCGTATTGCAGATCGATAATTAAGAAAAACAAGGAGGAAGAACCGTATGGCCATTTTAACGTCACTTTTTTCAAGCGTCAGCGGCATCAACGCATTCGGGACCGGTCTTTCGGTCGTCAGCAATAACATCGCCAACATGGCCACCGTCGGCTTTAAAGACAGCGACGTGGCGTTCGCCGATATCATCGGAGAGAATTTAAGCGGGGCATCGAGCGGGTCTCAGGTCGGCCACGGAGTTTTTGTGAACAACATCCGGACTCAGTTCACGCAAGGATCGTTCGAGACGACCGGAAACGGGCTGGACATGGCGCTCGAGGGGGACGGGTTCTTCCTCTTGAGGTCCGCCGCGGGAGCGGAATCGTACACCCGCGCCGGCCTCTTCAGCGTCGATAAGGACGGATTTATCGCAAACCCCGACGGGTTGTTTCTTCAGGGCTATCAGGCCGACACCACCGGAAATCTGCTGACCGGGCAGGTCGGCAACCTCAACGTTGCTTCCACCACCTTCCCTCCGCAAGCGACCACCGAAATGAATCTGGTCGCCAATACCGATTCCCGCGTCGCCATCCCGGCCGCCTTCGATGTGAACAATCCGACGGGCACCTCCAATTTCTCGACGAGCATGACCGTGTTCGATTCGTTGGGGAACGGGCATCTGGTCACCGTCTATTTCCGGAAGAGCGCGACGGCGGCCACGGGGAATACATGGCAGTGGTTCGCCGTGGTCGATGCGAACGATTCCGCCAGCGGCGCGACGGAGGTCCAGGCGAATGGAACGCTGACCTTCACCACCAACGGTGAATTGGATACGGAGAGCGCCGTCACCTATCCGACCGGCGGCTTCGACTTTTCCGGAGGAGCGACCCAGAATCAAACCATCGCCTTTGATTTCGGCGACAGCATTACCACCGATGGGGGAGCCGGTTTGGACGGACTGACCCAATTCGGATCGGTCTCGGCGGTCCTCAATCAGATCCAGGACGGTTACGGTTCCGGATCGCTTCAGAGAATCTCCGTGAACAGCGAGGGGTTGATCACCGGTCTGTTCACGAACGGGAAGAGCCGGACCCTCGGCGGGATCACCCTCGGACGGTTTAACAATCCGCAGGGATTGACCAAGCTCGGAAATAATCTCTACGCCGTGTCGTCCGACTCCGGCCAGCCGATCTTCGGCGCGCCGGATTCGGCCGGGATGGGACGGATCCTCTCGAATTCACTCGAGCTGTCGAATGTCGATCTGGCGGAACAGTTCGTCAAGATGATCGAGTTTCAGCGCGGGTTCCAAGCCAATTCCCGTGTGATTACCATTACGGATGAAATTCTCCAAGAGCTCGTCAACCTGAGACGTTAGATCTCGGCGCCGGGGCGAGAGAATCGCCCCGGCGCATCCGTCAAAGGCATGACGGTCCTTCCCTCTTGTTTGACACTTCTTCTGATTTCCATCGCATTCTTCCCTCATTAAATTGATTCTCGTCGAAAAAGGAGCCGATCCGGGCTTCTAAACGACCCTTTCCGATTTCTGATCGCTGGCATAGACATTGCTATGCTCACTCATGGACCTATACCGTGAGGGAGTGGACCCGTGGCGGAGGAAGAAAAAAAAGAGGAGGCCGGCAAAAAGGAAGAGGCCGGCAAGGGAGCAAATCCAAAAGGAAAGTCGAAGGCGAAGCTCTTCATCATCGTCGGAGTGGCGATCGTCCTTCTTCTGGCAGGGGGAGGATTCTTTTTCCTGAGAAAAGGGCCCTCCGAGAAGACGGCGATTGCAGAGGAGAAAACGCCGGCTCCCAAAGAGGAGCATAGCGCCGCCAAGTCGGAGGAGAAGGCGGGGACGGGGGTGATTATGGATTTGGACCCCTTCGTCGTGAATCTGGCCGATAATCCGGAGATTCGCTATCTCAAGGTGACGATCAAGCTGGAGCTGACGAAAGCGGACTATACCGAGGAGGTGAACAGCCGGATGCCGCAGATCCGTGACTCGCTTCTGATTCTTCTCAGCAGCAAAGAGTACGCGGCCATTCGGACCGTTGAAGGAAAAATGGAACTCCGCGACGAGATCCTCCAACGGTTGAATACGATTTTGAAGAAAGGAGCCGTGAAGACGGCTTACTTTACGGATTTTGTGGCGCAGTAGGGAAGGGATCGACCGGTCGACTTAGAGCCGACGTTTGTGAAGCAGCGATGCCAGAAAAAATCTTATCACAAGAGGAAGTGGATGCCCTTCTCAAAGGAGTCAGCGATGGGAAGGTCAGCACCCAGCCGGCGGCCGGTCCGACGCAAGGAGTCCGCTCCTATGACTTTTCAATCCGCGATCCCATTCCTCACGGCGGGATGTCGGTTCTTGAATTCGTCCATGAGCGGTTTGCGCGATTTTTCCAAGCCGCCCTCTCCTCGGCCGTTCGGAGAGAGATTCAGGTCCAGCCGATGCCGACCCAGGTTATTTCCTTTGAGGAGTTCATGAAGGATATTCCTCTCCCCATCTGCCTGAATCTGGTCAAAATGGAGCCGCTCAAAGGCCAGGTCTTGGTTCTGCTGAAATCGGACACCCTTTACATCCTTCTTCAACTTCTCTTCGGCGGAAGCGGGCAAGGCTCTGGGAAGATCGCTCTCACCGAATTTACGCCGATCGAGCAGCGGGTCATCCATCGAATGGTCGGCCTGGTCCTCGACGAATTTCAGAAGGCGTGGAGCCCGCTCTATCCGTTTAAGCCCTCCCTAACCCGGTCCGAGACCAACCCGCAGTTTACGAAGGTCATGAGCCCCGGTGAGCGCGTCATCCGCATCTCTTTCAAAATGCAAATCGAGGAGGAAGCGAGAGAGATCCTTTTGGCGCTGCCCTATCGATCGATGGAACCGGTCTTTGAAAAATTGGTCGGCGGTTTGGACGGGACGGCGCGCGAGGTCGACCCCGAGTGGGCGGCCCGTCTCAGATCGGGCGTCACCGATTGTGGGGTTTCGGTCATGGCGGAACTGGGCACGGCGGTTCTGACCATCCAGCAGATCACGCAGCTGGCGGTGGGGGACGTCATCGTTCTTGAGAAGAGGGTGGATGAGGAGCTGGAGATGAAAGTGGAAGGGAGATCGAAATTTCGAGGGCACCCCGGTCTGTATCGGGGAAAGCCGGCATTTCAAATCACCTCACTGGTGTACTGAAGAAGAAGGGGTAGAACATGGCGAATGAGGATCCCAAAGCGGCGTCCGGAGCCGGCGGACAAAAAGCGGCGCCTCCCGCGGCCGGGGCGGCCAAGCGGCCGGCCGGGCCGGAACCGAAGCCGGCCTCCTTTGCTCCGCTGGAGCAGAAGAAGCCGGACGCGCCGGTGGGAAATCTCGATTTTATTCTCGATGTCCCTCTTGAGATCCGCGTTGAAATGGGGGGGGCGAAAATTCTCATTCGAGATTTGCTCCAACTCGGCCAGGGCTCGGTGGTGGAGCTTGAAAAGATGGCGGGAGAGCCGATGGAGCTTTATATCGGCGATAAGCTGGTGGCCCGGGGCGAGGTGGTCGTCGTGAACGACAAGTTCGGAATCCGGCTGACCGATATCGTCAGCGCGGCGGAGCGGATCAAACAACTCAGCAAAGGATAACCGGTGGACCCCTTCTGGAATCTC
>SCUR01000495.1 GCA_004297235.1 Candidatus Manganitrophaceae bacterium
CCTTGATCCGGTGAATATAGGACATTATACACAGAGAGACCCCCCTTTGGCATCAACTTTTTATCGGCCGCGAAGTGGCGAATAACGTCTTCAATTCATTGAAAAGATAAAACCCGGAAGCAGATCCAGTGGATCTTAAAGCGGCTACAGCAACCGCGCTTCCGGGTTTCGGTGGCGCCGGGGACCTGCGTCCCTAGCATCAACCTAATTACTGTGACGCGTCAATCAGGACGCCGCCACCTCACATGCCGTAGGATTCGTACTGCCCACTGGACCACCTCCTTCCGCCGGCGTGGAGCGTTGCGGCAAGGCCCAGACCTTGCCTCCTTCCGATTCGACGCGCCGATCGTCGGGCGGAAGGTCGCCCCCAAGCGTTGGGGACTTGGAAAGGTGTGTCGCCTTTCCTTATCGGTCACTATAACACAGAATATTTCGATTTGCACCCCCCGCTTAGAACGTCTTCCAATTCAAAAAACGCCTTTCCCGATAAAGCCGTTCCAGGTCCAGCGGGACCGGAACGTGATGCTTTCGGAGAAAGGCGACGATCGGCTTGAGGGGAAGTCCGACGGCGGCCAAATAATCTCCTTCGAGCCGCTCGATGAAGCGACGGCCGTCTCCTTGAAGGGAGTAGGCTCCCGCCTTGTCCAACGGCTCGCCGGTGGCGACGTAGCGTTCGATCTCAACCTCTGCCATCGCCCGCATCACCACCTCGACGGTCTCGACATCCATTTGCGTCGGCGGCTGAAGCGGGTCGATCAGAAAGACGGCCGTCCAGATCCGATGAGGGCGCCCGCTGAGACGGCGCAAGATTCTCTTTGCATCTTCCGGGTCGCGGGGTTTTCCGATCTTTTCCCCCTCACACTCGATCAGGGTATCGCTTCCGATGAGAATGCTGTCGGGAAACGTTTCGATCACCGAGCGGGCCTTTCCCTCGGCAAAGGCAGTCACCTCCTCGACCATCGAGCGCTTCTCATCAAGGATCTCTTCGAATTTCGGGGCCACCACTCGAAAGGGGAGTCCGAGGAGGGAGAGGATTTCTTTCCGGCGAGGCGAAGTCGATGCGAGGACGATACGCCGGGAGTCGGACGGGGTCATCGGGTGGAGACTTCGCTCAAGAACGGCGCCAGCAGGGCTTCGACCTCTTCGACGTTATGGACGCGGACCAGCTTCTCGCGAAGCTGGCTGGCGCCGGGGAACCCTTTGCAATACCAGCCGAGATGTTTTCTCATCTCGGCAAATCGGGAGAGAGGACGGGTCTCTTGAAAAATACGGGCATGCTCCAGCGCAGCCTCAAGGCGCTCCAGAGAAGAGCCCGGTTTCTCCGGAATCGGCCGCGGCTCACTTTGGCTCAGCGCTTCTCGGAGGGCCGATTTGCTCCGGAAGATCCATGGATTTCCCAACGCGGCGCGCCCAATCAGCACCCCGTCCACACCGCTCTCTCGAATCCGGTGGGCCGCTTCATTGAGCGATCGGATATCGCCGTTTCCCAAGATCAATGTCCCCGAGCCGCGCGCGAGCGAGACCGCTTCGGCGATTGCTCTCCAGTCGGCCGCGCCGCGATAGCCCTGGTTCAGGGTCCGTCCGTGAATCGAAATGGCGGCCGGTTTCTCTTCCAAAAGATGTTCGACCCACTCTCGAATGACGACCCGATTGACGCCGAGCCGCGTTTTCACCGAGACGGGAAGCGGGCGCCGTTCGGAAGGGGGATGTTGTCCTGCCACTTTTCTGTGAGCCAGCCACTCTCCTATTTTGGGATGAAGCTCTCCAAGAGGAAGCGAGTGACCCGCCACCCAGGCATCGATTCCCTGCCGAGCTGCCTGAATAATCGCCTTCGCCCGTGGTGGATCGGCGATGAGCCCGGCCCCGCATCCCCGAGAAGAAACCGCCTTCGCGGGACATCCCATGTTGATGTCGAGGCCGTCGAACCCCAATTCGCAGACGAGCTGGGCGATCAGAAAGAAAGATTCCGGTTTGGAGCCATAGATCTGGGCCGCAATGGGACGCTCGACCTCGTCGAAAACCAATCCGCCGAGCTCGCTCTCCGCGCCGTGGAGAATCCCTTCCACGCTGGTGAACTCGGTGACGATCAGATCGGGTTTCCCATGGGTCGCGACGATTCGGCGAAAGCAGGGATCGGTCACCCCATCCATCGGGGAGAGGGCGATGATCGGTTTGGGAATGTGGTTCCAGAAGTTCAAAGGCCGCTCCTTACGCCCGTCCTTTATACCATAACACGGCCTCCGCTTCAAAGGGGGAAGCGAAAGAAGAAAAAACATGACAAGGACAAAAGCCATGTTATAGAATAACCTTTTGCGGAATCGATTTTTTTAGAAGGGGACAACATGGACGAATTTCTCTTTTTAGACGGGCTGACCCCGCTTCAGCGGCGGTTGATCGACATCTGCCGGGCGGAGGCGCCCAATGACCGGGTCCTCATTAATGCGAAGGATATTCTCAAAGTCCTGGCGCTCAACGATTGGAAGATGGACGAGAACGATTTTGAGTATGATTGCGAGGCGCTCAGCTCGTTCGTTGAGCCGATCGAGTCGTATGAGCCGAGGAGCCTCGGATATGCCTACCGGATGATCCTTCAGCTCGGTCTTCCGTGGCGCTGCCGGTACCCCCACTTTGAGCTGCGCGGGATGTATGGCGATCCGCACGATGAGGTCCCCCAGGGTCCCGAATATGTCGAATTGCGCCTCTCTCGGTTTTCCCATACCGTCATGCCGGTGGGGAAAGCCCCGCTTCTTCCCTTGGCCCTCCTCAACGGAGCGACCTTGGCCGACGGCACCCGGATTCCACCGCACAATCTCGAAGAGCTCTGGACCGCTTTCGAGCAGATCCGCCAAACGCCCAATATGCCGCTTGATGAGTTGATGGAGTTTATCCCCGGGCCCGATTTCGCTTCCGGCGGAGTGGTCGGGGGACACGACGCCGTCCGCGCGCTCTATGCGGATGGAAAGGGGGAGCTCGTTTTGCGGGGCGATATCCAAACAGAAGTGGAGGGAGCTCGGACGCGGCTCTCGATTACGTCGCTCCCCGCCGGCGTGTTGGTGCGGACGGTCATGCAACAGCTTCGATCGTTACTGGAAGAGGGGACGATTCAACTCTACTCACTGAAGAATGCGTCGGAGCGGAACCAGATCCGGATCATGCTCGACGCCCCCCGGAGCTGGTCGGCGGCGGCGCTCAAAGAGATCCTTTTCCAAAAGACCGATCTGGAAAAACGGGTCCTCTTTCACTGTTCCGCATCGGATCCCTCCGGATGGAGGGGAGGCGTCTCCCTGATTGAGACGTTGAAGCAGGCGACCGCGCGCTGCACCCTTTCGTGGGAGCGGAAAGATGACGAGCCGATCGAGCATATTCCGCTGCTCAAGGAGATTCAGGAATTCGGCGGGTACAAGAGCCCGCTGAGCGATCTGATCGATCCGAGAAGGAGCCGGCTCTTAAATTTATCGTAATTGAACGCCGATCCCTTTTGCCCGGGCCTTTCTCCTTGGCGCCGGAGGGCGAGTTGATTGATCGCCATTCCGGCACTATAATTGATGAGATCGGCCCGGCTCGGTGAGAGAGGGAGCGTTCGATAGAAAGATGAACTTCCGAGCCGCTCAGGAAAGGGCAAGCGAATACCCTGGGCGCTGAGAAGCTTCGCTCTGGATTTTTGGCGAAGATCCTCTCTCTGACGATGGACCTGATTTACGGAAAGGGGAGGAACCTCAGCAAGTTTAAAGTGCTCGAAGTGATCGCACGGGTGCCCTACCAGGCCCGGGAGCAGGTCGCCTATTTCGCGATCACCCACACTTACAAGAAGACCGATTTCGCCCGAAGAATTTTTGATCGGCTCCAGGAGCGCCGGCAACAGCAGGACAACGAGCAGGGGCATCTCCTCATCTCGGAAGAGTCGGTTTGCAACCGACAGATTCGAGAGAACTTTGTTCTTTATCGTCTCATTCTTCCAAGAGCCATCCGGAGCTGGAGTCGGAGCCGTTTGAGAGCGCGTTTCAATCCGGCTTTGGAGATGTTAAGACGATGGCCGATGCCATTCGTCAGATCGGCTATGATGAGCGGGCCTACAAAGAAGAGAGCCTCGGCCGAATCCGCGATGCGCGCTTTTCCTAAATTATAGAAATCGTTTTGAAAGGGACGTTCGATTCAGATCGGAAGA
>SCUR01000496.1 GCA_004297235.1 Candidatus Manganitrophaceae bacterium
CCTGTACGCTCTGCCACACATCCGTTCCTTCCCTCAATTCATACGGGAGCGCATATAAATCCGCCGGCCGCAATACTACGGCTTTCGGAACCGTTGAATCATCCGACTCGGACGGCGACTCTTGGACCAATCTTGAAGAAATCACTGCCCTGACCTTCCCCGGAAACGCCTCCGACAAAATTATCGTGACCCTGAGTCCTTCTGCGGATGCGCGATTTAACAATACCGGTGCAACCGTCACCTATACCCTTCAGGTGACGAACACAGGAAGTACGAACGACAGCTACACTGTCACCGTAACAGGCAATGCCTGGACGACGACTGCACCCGGAACGGTCGGCCCATTGGTGGCCACCGCGACCGCCGATTTGACAGTTACAGTGGTGATTCCGAATACGGCATCGGACGGGCAATCCGATATAGCAAAAATTAAAGTCGCCTCGCAGGGAGATTCGACCAAATCGGCGAGCGCCACATTGACCACGACGGTCTTCTCAGCCTCGTCGTTTGGAGATTGGGTCTCTGTTGGAGGACTGACGGGAACCAAGTTCTACGCCTTGGCAGCAGATAAAAAGGCCGATGGAATTGTCTACGCGGCAGGCGGATCGAACGTTTATAAAACGACGGACGGCGGAAATAACTGGACGTTACTTGCCGGAGGGATCGGTGGAAAAGATGTCAGGGCCCTTGCTGTGGATGGGACGAATGTCTATGCATCCAGCTTGGATATTTTCGCCAGCTCGACACCGGCGAAGATATTAAGGAGCGTCGATAGCGGCAGTTCTTGGACAGAAGTCCTCCCCGATGGAGGAAGCCCAAGTGAGCAAATTAAATCGCTTGCGATCGATCCGTCTAACTCCAACATCGTCTACGCGGGCAACTTCAAAACCCCCATTCTCTTCAAGGCAGGAACCGATTCATTCGTCATCAAGTCGACCAATGGCGGAACAAACTGGGCGCACTTACCCAATTCAACTGCTCCAGGCGCGGAACTGGGCGCCTCCGCCCTGGCCGTCGATTCCGCCGGAGTCGTCTATGCCGGAGGGAGCGGGACGCCCAACCTCGCGAAGAGCACGAACGGGGGGACGAGCTGGACCGATATTCCGATCGCCGGGGTCGGTGTCTTCGTCTACGCCCTTGCAATCGATCCGACGAGCTCTTCGACGATCTACGCCGGGACGCGAGATCAGGGAACCTTCAAGAGCACCAACGGCGGGACCGTCTTTTCTCCGATGAACACCGGCCTCCCGGCGATCCTTCCGACGATTTACGCCCTGCTGATCCATCCCGATGATCACAACCAGATTTTTGCGGCAACGTCGGCCGGCCTCTACTTCTCCCCCGACGGCGGCGCGCACTGGGTCGCCCGAAGCGGCGGGCTCGCGACGGCATCGGCCCAATCGATCAGAGCCCTCGCGATCACCCCCTCGCTCATCTTAATCGGCGCGACGGAGGACGGGTTGTTCATTCTCGATCTCTCATCGCCCACCAGCGGAGGAGGAGCCGGCGGCGGCTCGGGGGGAACCGGCGGATCGACGGGAAACGGTGGAACGGATGGGTCTACCGGCGGAACCGGAGGGACACCGGGAAGCAGCGGAGGGGGAGGCGGGGGCTGCACATTGAGGGGAAACGGTCCGGCCGATGCAATCTTGCCGGGCCTCTTCTGCTTTGCGTTGGCAGCGCTTGTCTGGAGATGGAAGATCTCTCGGAGGTGGGAATAAAAATCTGGTGCGCCCGGCAGGAATTGAACCTGCAACCAATAGCTTAGAAGGCTACTGCTCTATCCATTGAGCTACGGGCGCAGCGGAAGGGAATGTTAAATGTGAATCGTTCTTCGTGAATCGTAGAGACAAAAGAATTTCTTTATCTTACATTTAACGATTCACGTATAAACATTTTAACGAACAACTGGTCGGGGTGAGAGGATTTGCGGCCAAAAGCCGCCGCCTCCCGTGAGGTTGCTTCGCAAGGTTTCTATTGCGACCCTCTGAACAACTTAGAGGGTCGCTGCGTGATGAACCTCCCCGGATCAAATCGTACCAAACATGCCGACCCTTACGGATCGGAGGTTCAAATCTAATTTGGTCGGGGTGAGAGGATTTGAACCTCCGACTCCCTGCTCCCAAAGCAGGTGCGCTACCAGGCTGCGCCACACCCCGAAATTGCTATTAAAGATACTCGATCAGGCTTGATTCTTCAAGAGCCCGCTTTCTTCAAAATCGGAACGGCGGCGCGGACGGCGCGGCCCCGATGGCTGATCCGATTCTTTTCCTCGGCGGAGATCTCGGCGAACGTCTTCCGATGGGTCGGAAGAAAA
>SCUR01000497.1 GCA_004297235.1 Candidatus Manganitrophaceae bacterium
GGCTCAGCTGCAGGTGGGGGAGTATGTGCTGGCGGTCGGCAATCCGTTTGGGCTCAACCAGACGGTGACGATGGGAATCATCTCGGCGGTAGGAAGAGCCAACATCGGCATCGCCGATTATGAAGACTTCATCCAGACCGACGCCGCCATCAACCCCGGCAACTCCGGCGGCGCCTTGGTGAATACCCGCGGCGAATTGATCGGGATCAACACCGCGATCTTCAGCCAGAGCGGCGGCTACATGGGAGTTGGCTTCGCCGTCCCCAGCGAGATGGCCAAGCCGGTCATGGAGAGCCTGGTCAAGAACGGGAAGGTCATCCGAGGGTGGCTGGGGGTCTCGATCCAGGAGATGACCCCGAAGCTTGCCGAGCAGTTCGGGCTTAAAGAGTCCAAAGGGGTGCTGGTGTCGGATGTGCTCCCGAAGAGCCCCGCCGAGCGGGCCGGGATCAAACGGGGAGATGTGCTGCTTGAGATCGACGGCAAGCCGATCGAGGGGGCGGCGCAGCTGCGCAATACCGTCACCGAAGCCCCGATCGGAAAGGTGATCCGGATCAAGCGCTTCAGCGACGGCAAGGAGAGTGAGGTTCCCGTCACGATCGGCGAGCAGCCGAAGGAGACCGTCCGGCGCGGCGGGACAGAAGCGGCGCCCCCGACCGCCTTAACTGGAGTGCAGGTGCAGAACCTCACCCCCGAAATCGCCACGGCGCTGGGTCTTCCAAACAGCCAGCAGGGGGTCGTCATCGACCGGGTCGAGTCGGGGAGCCTTGCCGATAAGGCCGGCCTGCAGCGAGGAGATGTCATTGTAGAGATCAACCGAAAGCCGGTCAAAGATGCCGAATCCTACGATCGCGCCGTCTCCGGGCTGAAGCGCGATGAGGCGGTGCTTCTTCTGGTGAATCGAAGGGGCGTGACCCTCTTCGTGACCCTGGACTTCTCATAAGCGGCCGGTGATGGAGAAGACCATGAAGTCATCAAGCGTTCACTTCTTCCCACTGGCTTTCCCGTTCCTGCTGGCCCTTTTCATTCTGGCGATGCTGGTCATCGCCCTCATCGAGATCGGCCTGCTCGAATATGCCTATCAAAAAGTGGGGGTGGATCGACGGTATGTATTTGCCGTGCTGCTGCTCTCTTTGCTGGGGAGTTACGTGAACATCCCGGTCGCGACATTGCCCGCGAAGGAGGTCCTCTCCAACCAGGAGGTCGCCGTCTATGGCATACGGTATGTCATCCCTCAGGTCGAGGCGTGGCCGCGAACGCTCATCGCCGTCAATCTCGGAGGGGCAGTCGTCCCGACGCTCCTCTCCCTTTATCTTCTCCTGAAGAACCGGCTGTACGGACCCGGCCTGGCGGGGGTGGCGATCGTCGCCCTGGTCGTCTATGCGATGGCCCGTCCGGTGGGAGGGGTCGGCATCGCCGTGCCGATTTTCATCCCTCCCCTGATCGCCGCCCTCGCCGGCTGGGTTCTCTCGCGTCAACATGCCCCGGCGCTCGCTTACATCGCCGGGAGCCTGGGAACGTTGATCGGGGGAGACTTGATGAATCTCGGCCGGGTGCAGGGACTCGGCGCGCCGATCGTCTCGATCGGCGGCGCAGGAACCTTTGACGGAATCTTCCTGGCGGGAATTTTGGCGGTTCTTCTGGCGTAGAGGGATCCGCGTTAGAAAGCGTGTGAAGGCCGACCCCTCAT
>SCUR01000048.1 GCA_004297235.1 Candidatus Manganitrophaceae bacterium
CAGACGACGGGCGCTGCGGGCCAGGTTTCAGATGCATCCTCCCAAACCGGTCGAGCCGATCGATCTGGCCACGGCGATCACCATTCTCGTGGGAAGATAAGAAGAACCGGTCTTCTTTCACAGACGCCGCGCCTTCCCATATGCCTACCGCGTTCGGCCCTTCCGCGATCTGCATAATCCTCCCCACCCTAACCGGCGCTACCACATCGGCACCCGCCTCAGAATCCAACGGGTCATATAGACCCCGGTCAGGGAGGAGAGGGCCACCACCGGGAGCATCACCCCCCAGGCCCGCCCATCCAGGGGGATGATTCCGAAGAGATGTCGCAGCGGTGTATAGAGAGCCAGTAGTTGGAGCGCCACGGCGGCCCCGTAACTCCACAGGAGCGCCCGGTTGGACCAGAAAGAAAGGTGATCCAACTGCCGGACCACCAAGACCCGGGTGAAGGCGTGTAGAACGATGCTGGTGAAGAGCATCGTCCGGGCGTAGGTCACATCTCCCAGTCGAAGGCCGATCCAGAAAATCAGCCCATACGCGATCAGAGTGCGAAAGACGCTTCCGGCGATCGTCGCATAGAGCGCCTTGTTGAGAATCGGCTCGTCGTGGCGGCGCGGTCGGCGCCGCATGATGTGCGGGACGGCCGGATCGGCGGCCAGCGCGGCGGCGGGAATCAGGTCGGTCACCACATTCACCCAGAGCAACATCTTGGCGGTAAGGGGGAAGTAGCCGAAGGCCGAGAGGGTGAGAACGACGAAGACCTCCCCGAGGCTGGTGCTGAGAAGATAGTTCGTGAACTTTCGGATATTGTCGAAGATCCGCCTCCCTTCCTCCACCGCGGCGAGAAGGGTGGCGAAGTGGTCGTCGAGCAGGACCATGTCGGACGCTTCCTTGGCGATGTCGGTCCCACGCTCCCCCATCGCTACCCCGACATCGGCCTGCCTGAGGGCGGCGGCGTCGTTCACCCCGTCTCCGGTCATCGCGACGATGTGTCCCTCTTTCTGGAGCGCCTGGAGGACCTGCCGTTTGGTCTGAGGGGTGGCGCGCGCCACGATATCGATCTCTCTCATCCGCACGCGCAGATCTTCTTTGGAGAGACCGTCGAGTTCGACCGCTTCGACAGAACGGTCGCCGATCTCAAGGCGCCTTGCCACCGCGCGGGCCGTCTGCGCGTTGTCCCCCGTGATCATCACCACCCGAATGCCGGCCTCCTTTGCCTGCGCGACCGCTTGAGCCGCGTCGGGGCGCGGCGGGTCGATCAACGCCTGCAGGCCGAGAAAGGTCATCCCCTCTTCTACCCCTCCCAAATCGGCCGAGGGAATCTCTTTCTGCGCCAGGGCGATCAGATACCAGGCCTCCCCCTCCCACCGCCGGAGGATCTGATCGATCTCCCGCCGGCAGGCTTCCGTCAGCGGGGCGACCCGGCCCCCCGACAGAAGCGTCGTGCAACGCGCCAGGACCTCCTCCGGCGCCCCTTTGGAGTAGGCGATGAAGCGATCGCCGCGCAAGTGGATGGTCGTCATCCTCTTCCGATCGGAGCTGAAAGGGATTGCGTTCGTTTTCGGGAGGCGGGCCCGCTCGCCGGACAGATCGAGTCCGGAGGCCTGCGCCGCGCGCAGCAGCGCCGTATCGACCGGATCGCCGATGATCTTTGGGAAGAGGCCGTCTTCGATGACCGCCTCGTTGCAGAGAAGACCGGCCCGCAGCGCTTCGGAGAGGGTCGGGTCGGCGGCGAGTTCCGGCCCGATCGGGACGGCCCTGCCGTCCGCATAGAGGCGCTCGACGGTCATCCGGTTCTGCGTCAGTGTTCCGGTCTTGTCGGTGCAGATCGTATCGACGGAGCCGAGCGATTCGACCACCGAGAGACGCCGCACGACCCCCTTTCGGTCCGCCATCTGGCGCGCCCCCAGCGCGAGCGCGAAGATCAGCACCACCGGCAGGCTCTCCGGGATCGTCGCCACCGCGAGGCTCACCGTATTGAGGGCCACATCGATCCAGCTTTCATGCAGAACGAAGAGGAGGATGAGCGCGACGAAGAGAGACAGCACGCCGACGAGCGCGGTCATCTGCCCCGCCATCCGGCGCACTTCGATCTGAAAGGGGGTGGGGCGCTCGGCCATCGCTTCCAGCGTGGCGGCGATCCGGCCGACCTCGGTCGCAGGGCCGGTCCGAACGGCGACCGCGAGGCCGGTTCCATGCGTGAGGTGGGTCGCGCCGAAGACCATGTCCGTCTGCTCCGAAAGCGCGGCGTCGGGGCGAACCGGCCGGGGCGATTTATCGACGCCGACGCTCTCGCCGGTCAGAGGCGACTCGTCGGCGCGGAGGCCGCGCGCTTCGATCAACCGCGCGTCGGCTGCGACCTTCTGCCCTTGCGAGAGGATCAGGAGATCGCCGGGAACCACCTCAGCGGCATCGATCCGGCGAGGGGCGCCGCCGCGAAGAACCGTCGCCTTAAAGGTCAACAGCCGGTCAAGCGCTTCAAGCGCCTTCTGCGCCCGGTGCTCCTCGAAGAAGCCGAGGGCAACGCTGAGCGCCACGATCCCCAGGATGAAGAAGGCGGTCAGTCGGCGCCCTTCCTCTCCGGGCAGGAAGCTGACCGTGTAGGCGAGCGCCGCCGCGAAGAGGAGGACCCCCACGAAGAAGTTGGCGAATTGCCGGAGCAGAAGACGAAGCGATGATGGGGGCCGGCGGCGGGGGAGCTCATTTCGACCGAATCGGACCCGCCGTCCATCGGCCTCGGCGGCCGTCAATCCTGCCTGTGCGTGCTCTCCGCCCGCGCGGCTTTCCAGCCGCTTCAGCGTCTCTTCGACCGTAAGCGCATGCCAGGGTGTTGACTCCATCGCCCCTCCAAATCAGAAGCCGTCACGCGAGCAGGACGGCCAGGATCCCCGTCAGGAAAATCCCGTCGAAAGTGCCCGCTCCCCCGATCGAGACGACCGGAGCGCCGAGCCCCTGCACCTTGCCGAGATTCATCAGGTCGCCCCCGATCAGGGTCCCCAGACTCCCGGCGATATAGGCCAAGGAGGGAGCGGACTGTCGGGAAAGGAGCACGGCGGCAAGGGCCGCCACCAGAGGGGGAACGAAAATCGGCACGGCGATTCCCACCCCCCGAACCGGATAAGCAAGCCAGTAGACCACCGCCGCCACGATCGCCACCCCCGCCAGGCCAGGGACATACAACCTGTTTTTCACCAGCAGGTAGAGCGAGAGAAGAATCGGGAGGATCGCTCCCCCGACGTTGACGGCGACCACCGTCCGCGGCCACGCTTCCACGGCAGGAACCACGTGTCGCACGCCGAAAAATTCAACTTCCCGACCGGACAAGATTTCCCTCTCCGGTATCTCAGCGACGGAGATATTGACGTAGCTCCCGAGAAGCGAGAGGAGCAAGAGGGCGAAGACATGCTCCCGACGGATTCCGATCTTCTCATAGGCGTATCCGAGAAGACCGATCTGGATCAGGAGGAGGACCAGACCGAGGAGAACGATGAAGACGAAAAGGAAAAGAGGGGCCAGCGGAAAATAGTGAAGGCTCGAAGATCGCATCGGTTCCTCCCTGGACGGAGACCGAAAGGGGAACGGTCTCTCGTCGGTTTTCAATGATGATACACCTCCCCCTCCCGCGGGACAAGCGGGGATCGGCTCCGGAAGCAAGCGAGGCCGATCCCCTTTTCACCGCTCACATCATATCCACACCGATGCCGAGCCAGGCGCGTAGGAGATCGTGTCGCGTGACCGTCCCCACGAAGATTCCTTCCTCGACCACCGGTAGACGGTGGACCTGGGCGTCTTCCATGATCCTGCTCGCATCCGAAAGACTCGTTTCCTTCTCGATGACGATCGGGGGATGGGCCATGATCTCTTTCACCCTGACCTCTTCCAGACGTCGCGGACCCCGCGCGGCGCGCAGAAGATCGGCCTCACTCACGATGCCGATGACCCGCCCCTTTCGGTCGAGCACCGGCATTCCCGTTTCACTGCTGTGAAGCAGTTCCATCGCCACGTCGAAGGCGGAGCTGTTCTCCCCGACGAAAAGGCCTCTCTTTTTAATATCTCCGACGGTACCAAATGCCGCTTTCATGTTCGGTCCTCCATTTTGTTTGCGCCCGGCCGCTCACCGGCGCGGGAGCACGGCCGATTCCTAATTATCCCAACTCCGCGTCCACGACCCGGTTGCGTCGGTCGAGTTCCAGTTTGATTCGCGCTCCCTTCCGAGCATCGGCCAGCTTGCCGAGGGCGGCGTCTTCCAGGGGGTAGACGCGGGCCTTTTTCCCCACGTGGATCGCGACCTTCCTCTTCTCGGGATCGAACTTTTCAATCGTTCCCACAGCCGCTTTGTTGATGTGGGCGATATTGTTTTGGTCGTTGATCTCCAACGCGACCCACGCTCCCCGCTTGATTCCTCGAAGTCCGTCTCGTTTTGCCTCCTTGATGCCGAAATCGCGGACGGTCCCGTCCTCCGCCTTGAAGAAGACGGTTTTGCTCTCGATCTTCTCCACGGTTGCGAAGACGCGGTTGCGAACCTCGGAGCGCGTCGGAGGAGCGACGAGATCTCCTCCCGTCTCCCCGGCGAAGGCCTTCGAGGAAACGAACAGCGCAAGCAAGAGAATCGGTAAGAAAGCCTGTTTTCGACTTTTCATCGACATGGCGAACCTCCTTATTTTGATGGTTGAGAGCTCGGGTCTTTCCCCACCTCTCAATACCGATTCTACGCCGTTAAAATTAGACGGGGGTTAGTCGAGAATTAGAAGTTTTTAACATGCCGACGGCTTCTTAGAAGAAGCGTCGGTTTTATCCCCCTCATGTCGATATCCTCGGCCGGACTTCCGAAGATTTCCGGCGGAGCGTATATCGGATCATTTCG
>SCUR01000049.1 GCA_004297235.1 Candidatus Manganitrophaceae bacterium
CGAGCCGGAGCACCCCGGTTGTCACCTGGACGCTGATTGCGATCAACACCGCCGTCTTTTTTTACGAGATCAGCCTGAATCCGATTGAGCTGGAGCAGCTCTTCTACCAATTCGGTTTCGTGCCGGCCCGTTACAGCCACCCCGATTGGGCGCTGTTGGCCGGCTTGTCTCCCCACGACTACTGGCCTTTCTTGACGAGCATGTTCCTGCATGGGGGATGGCTGCATTTGATCGGCAACATGTGGGCCCTTTGGATTTTCGGCGATAACGTCGAGGACCAAATGGGACCGGCCCGGTATCTTTCCTTCTATCTGCTCACCGGTTTGGCGGGCGGGCTGGCTCATGGGTATTTGAACATCGATTCGACCCTGCCGACGGTCGGCGCGTCGGGCGCCATCGCAGGGGTGCTCGGCGCTTATTTTATTTTATTCCCCTATTCCCGCGTCATCGTTCTCTTTCCCATTTTCTTTATTCCGTTTTTTTTCGAGCTGCCGGCCGGTTTCTATCTGTTGTTTTGGTATCTGACCCAGCTCTTCGGCGGCACCCTCGCCGGGGTCGCGCCCGGAGGGGTCGGAGGGGTGGCCTTCTGGGGACATGTGGGCGGCTTCACTTCCGGGGTGCTGCTTCATCGGCTCTTCGTGATCGGGCGGGACCGACCCCGGCGATTCGAGCGGGATGAGTCCGGCATCGAAGGGGCCTGGGCCCGGCAAATTTGACGAGGAGGATATATGGGCATCGGCGATCTTTTTTGGCTTTTTTTCATCTTGACGGCGCTCCAGCCGGTGATCCAGCAGCGGCTTTTGGAAAACTCGCGGCGGAGAATGATGCGCAGATCGAGCGCAAGCGCAACTCCCGCGTCATCCTGCTCGTCCACCGGCAAGAGACCATGCGCTATATCGACATTAACGACTCCGAGGATGTCTTGCGCGCCCTCGCCCTGACCGATGCCGAGGTGCCGATCGATATCATATTGCACACGCCGGGAGGCCTCGTGTTGGCGGCGCTCCAGATCGCGCACGCCGTCCACAATCGCAAGGGGAAGGTGACGGTCTTCGTCCCGCACTATGCCATGTCGGGGGGCACCCTCATCTCGCTCGCCGCGGATGAGATCGTGATGTCGCCGCATGCCGTGCTCGGCCCCGTCGATCCTCAACTGGGGCAGTATCCGGCCGCCTCCCTGCTGAAAGTCGTGGCGAAAAAGCCGATCTCGGACGTCGACGACAACACCCTCATTAACGCCGATGTCGGCGAGAAAGCGATCAACCAGGTTCGCGGGAGCGTCAAAGAGCTGATGATGCGGACCCTGCCGCCGGACAAGGCCAACGAGCTCGCCGGCCTCCTCTCCACCGGGACCTGGACCCATGACTACCCCATTACGTTTGAGACGGCGCAGCGGCTGGGGCTGAACGTCCGCTCGGATATTCCGGCCGATATCCTCCAGCTGATGAGCTTCTACCCGCAGCCGGTCCGGCGGCAGCCCTCGGTTGAGTATCTGCCGATACCGCGCCGCGCGGCGCAGCCGGCGCGGGGCGCGTCGACGTAAAGCGATAGAGAGACGCTCCCTTTGACCGAGGCCGGGAGGCCGGCGAAGCGGCCCCTTGTTTTGCCTCCGACCGTCTTTCCTTCCACCGGTCCGCCGTTTCCGGTCGAGGTCCTCCGTCCATTCCTTTCAGAGATAGAATATTGACTTCCTGATCGAACTGAACTATACAGAAGAATCGGGCGCGGGAGAGTCGCCTTTCGCCGGCAATCATTCGGTACGGTCCTGAGATCCTATGCGGAGGAAAATCGCGGCTTTTATTGCATTCAATGTCTACCTGTTCTGCATTCTCTCCGCCTTCTACAATGCGCTTCC
>SCUR01000498.1 GCA_004297235.1 Candidatus Manganitrophaceae bacterium
CGCCTGTTCTCCCATAATTCTCCCTGACTGCCATAACGAGTTGGTAAGTGCGCTGCTCGAAAAAGAGCAGAAGGGTCTCGTCTGTGTTGAGCGGACGGTCTTTCTCATTCTTTATTGGTTCGTGCACATGGTCAGTGAGCACACATTAATCCTTGAATTTGAAACGCAGAGAATCTGTTCTGGAATAAAAATAGAAGGTATTCTACTGTTCCGATTTATGATATGCAATTAAAAAGATCGATCTGCTGCAACAAGTTGTTCCCCTTCCGGTTTTAGAAAATCTTATAACATGCCTTCTGGAATTGATCATTGTGTCGCGGAACTGCGACAGTAGGTGTCTCACTTTGGATACTATTTGGATCTTTGGATACGGCTGAATGGTATTGATTATGACGCCATATCCTGATTAGAAATTCCCCGCCAAGTCTTTCGTAATGAAATAAAACATAAACAGATTCATATGCTTACTCTCATATACACGCCTTAACTGAGAATCCGGAAGTTCTTTCGCCCTGACCGGTACGGTCATTGCTAATAGTCATAAGGAGGGATATTCCAGGGGAGGGCATTCAGATGATCAAGTTAAGAATGTTTCGGTGGGTTTTGGTGATCGCGGCCGTACTTTCTTTTTCTGATCAGGCGATGGCTTCGGGGTTTGCCATCTACGATCATGGCGCAAAGGAACAGGCTCAGGGAAACGCGGTGGTGGCTACGGTCGACACCCCCGCCGCTGTGTTCTATAATCCAAGTCGGCTGGAGGTACTCGACGGGAAGCATGCGGAGGTCGGCGCCTCGGCCGGGCGATCGGTTCTCCGATTCGACAGCGACCTGAGTGGAGAGAACATTGAACTGTCATCGACACCTCTGGTCCCCTACGCCTTCTATTCCCAGAAGATCAGCAACAAGATCAGTCTGGGGGCGGGTCTATATTCCTCCATGGGCAATCGGATCGACTATCCGAGGAGTTGGGAAGGTCGTTTCCTGGTGACTTCCTCGGAATTTAAACAGATCAATTTCGCTGTTTCAGCCGGCGCAAGGATTTCCGATCAGACCTCAGTCGGTTTAAGCGTAGGGGTGGCGCACTCCACGATTGAGCTGGGGAATCAGATCGACCTGGCCCCTTTCACCTTCCCGGGAGAAGGGTCCGCTCGCCTGACGGCGGACGGATATGGGGCGTACGGTATTTTGGGTGTTCATCATGTTTTCGGGCCCAGATTCGGCGTCGGGGCGGTCTATACCACGCCGATGAAAATCTCATATGACGGTCAGGCGACCTACTCCGTGCCCGCTCCGCTGAGCCCACTGTTCCCGAACGGGGATGTGGACACAAGCTTGAAGGTTCCACAGTCCGCCGTGGTCGGCGCAGCCTGGCGGTTTAATCCCGATTGGGTCGCAGAAGTGGACGTCCAGTGGGTCGATTGGAATGAATTGGAAGAACAGAAAATCGAATTCGAGCGGACGACCGTGGTGGTAAGGGATACGTCGATTCCGTATCGTCTGAAAAGTACATGGACCTATCGTATCGGCGCCCAGTACCGGATCAGCGAGACTTCCCAATTGCGGGCGGGGTACGTCTTTGACCCGAGCGCGTCCAGAGATGAAGGAATGAGCCCGATCCTGCCGGATGTGGACAACCACATCTTCACGGTCGGTTATGGATATAAAAAGGGGAGCTGGAATCTCGACGGCTTTTTAGCATATAACTATGGTGCGCCGCGCAAGGTCGACAATTCCTTGCCGCGGATGCCGGAACACCGGGGGACATACGAATCACGGACTATCGGAGGCGGAGTTTCAGTCACCTATTCATTCTAATGTCTCCTTTGCAATTATCATCATGCGATAGAGGGAACGGGGCGTTTCATGGTGTGGACAATCCTGGCCACCATTGTCGTCGGCATCTGGTCTTATGCGCTGATCCTCCTTTGGCGCATCCGGTCCGCGATTCCCTATCTGCGGAATCAGCCGGATGCGCTTCCGTGCCCGGCTGATTTAGAGGGGTCGGGCCCGTGGCCGCGGGTTACCGTCGTGGCTGCAGCACGGAATGAAGAAGGGTCGATCGAAGGGGCTGTCCGATCTTGGTTCGAGAGCGATTATCCGAATCTAAATGTCGTCGTGGTCAACGATCGGTCCACCGACAAAACGGCCAATATTTTGGCGGACCTTGGAAGCCGTTATCCCTCTCTGAAGGTCCACCATGTCACGGAGTTGCCGGAGGGGTGGCTCGGAAAGACGCATGCCCTGCACCTTGGCGCCTTCGAAACGAAATCGGAGTGGATCCTTTTCACCGATGCTGATGTGACGTTTCATCCGAAGGCCATTCGGAAGGCGATCGTCTTTTCACAAACCCACGGTCTGGATCACATCACCTGTACGCCGGAATCTAAAGGGGGCACCTGGGCTTCGAGAGGGTTGCTGAGCGTCTTTGCAGCAAGTGTCCTCCTTTATTTCCGTCCGCACAAGATTCTCTCCCCGAAAAGCAACGCAACGGCCGGCATCGGAGCCTTTAATCTCGTGAAGACATCGGTCTATCGGCAGATCGGAGGACATCAGGGGATCGCCCTCTGTACGGGTGATGACCTGAAGCTCGGGAAGCTGGTTAAGCTGAACCACTTCAGGCAGATGTTGCTCTTCGGGAACGGCATGATCGCCGTCCCCTGGTACCGGACTGTCCCGGAGGCGGCCCGGGCACTGGAGAAGAATCTTTTCACGGCTTTTAATTACAGCCTCACCACCGCATTTCTTGCGTCGGGTGGCGCCTTTATTGCGTTTTTTGTGCCGTATCTCGGAATATTTTTCGCGTCAGGACTCCAAGTGATTTCTTTTGCCGCGGCCATTGCGGCGCAGCTCGCTATCTTCGGATACATGGGACGGCTCACAGGCGTTCCGATGACGGCGGCTCTGTCCGTTCCGGTCAACGCAGCGTCGATCTTCTATTGCGTAATACGTTCTATTTACATGGCCAAAAAACGGGGTGGAATCATGTGGCGCGATTGCCTCTATCCGCTGGCTGAATTACGCAAAAAGGGGAAAATCTGAGCGATTTGCTTCGAAAGAGATCAGTCATTAAAAATCAAGGTGTCTTTCATGGTAGGGCTGAAGTACGGATTTATCGCATTCGCGGCCGTGGTCTCCTTCTCCACGGCGGTTCTTATTTTCAAGAACCGCCGTCCAAACGGTCCGCAGGCCGCCCTTTCCCTCGGCAGTTTTCTCACATCCGGCTATCTGGTTGTCTTGCTGCTGATCGAGCGGGATCTGGATTCAGGGGCGCCGCCCGTTCCCTGGCTGAATCTTTTTCAGGGATTGATCGGTTTGATCGTCTCCCTCTCCGTGATCGTGGCCGCCGTCCTTCCGCAAGCTTACGCGAAATTCCGGAGGATGATCCTTCCTTTTTCAACGCTGGGTTTTGTGATCTCCGGAATTTCTCTGTCCGCGCCGTTGTACTCCGATGTGCTTGTCGTTCGAAGCTATTCGGAGCTCTTTTTCAAGTCGGCGTTCTCTCTGCTTTTTGATCTCTACGTTCTTGCAGGTCAACTTTTCGTCCTGTTGATCATCGCTTTCCAATACCGGATCTGTCGCTCCGAGGAAATTCCTTCTCTCGACAGACGAATCGTCAGGACCCTCGCCCGGTGGGTTGGGGTCCGGGGGGCCCTCTTCTGGATCAGCATTTGGCTGCTGATTCAGATTCACGAGGAAGGGGCTTCGGAGAAATGGTTTGTCTTTCTGAATGCCGGCGGCAGCCTGCTCACGATGGGGATCTTTATCCATCTCGTGATCCGCCATCAGGCGTTCGATATCGAGACCGTTATCCACAAAACGGCGAGCTGGTTGATTGTCTCTTCAGTTCCCCTTATCGCGCTGATCTGGGGGGCGACCTGGTTGAGGTCCCTGTTGGCCGAATATCCGACCTGGGCATGGGGGGCGTGGATCGGAGGAATCAGCTTCGGCGCGGCTCTGTATCTGTACGCAGCGCAGCCTGTTGTCGATCAACTCTTCGATCGGCGCAAGTACGACCTCCAAAAAACACTCGATCAGGTCGTCGGCGAATTGGCAGTCCTTCAGGCGCTCTCGCCGATGGCGCAGAAAGTCCTGGAGAAGGTGGGGAAAGTGCTCTCCGTGCAGTCGGCGGCGGCGATGCTCTTCGATTCCCGGAGCGAATCCCCACGCCTTGTGGCCGAAGGATATGGACCGATGGAGGAGATCGGGGCGATCCCGCTATTCGTACGGGAGCGGCTCCAAGGCGGATCGATCATTCAGATCGCGCCCTCCCGGTTCGCGCGTCCAGCGGAGAAAGAGGATCCAGTGGGGGCATGGCTGAAAAAGCATCGGTTTGCGCTCTGTCTTCCTCTGATCCAGAAGGGGGAACTTCTCGGCGCCATCGCCCTAGGGAGAAAGCGCAACATGAAAAGATTTTCTCAGAGGGAGACCGACTTTCTGTCGCGGATCGGCGCGGCGTCGACGATCGCCTTCTCAAATTCCCTGCTTCTGGAGCAAGTCCGGAAGCTTGACCGCCAGAAGACCGAATTCCTCTCCGATGTCGCCCATGAACTGCGTGGGCCCCTCCTCGGAATGGCCGGCATCGCCGAGGGAATCCTGGCAAATCACGGGGCCGCGGCGCTGGAAAGTCAGCGGCGCCTGATCGAAGACATCAGACTGACGGCTGTGGATATGAAAGATCTTGTCGATCATTTGCTGGATCTGAGCAAGATCGAAATGGGGGTGATGACGTATGATTTCCGAGAGGTCGATGTAGGGAGCGTCGTCCGTCTCGCCGTGGACCTGGCCGCGGGCGCGATCGCATCGAAGGGACTGGAGTTGGCGGTTCAGATGGACGAGCCTCTTCCGATGGTGAAAGGGGACAAGTCCCGGATTCGTCAATGCGTGACGAATCTCCTCTCGAATGCGATCAAATACACGGACCACGGCATGATCCGGGTCTCTTGTACGAGGGCCGACGAAGGGGTCCGGGTCTTTGTCGAGGATACCGGTCAGGGGATGAATCAGGAGGAGACCCGGGGCCTCTTCACAAGGTACCGGAGAGGGAGTCAGGTGAGCGGTATTGAAGGGAGCGGCCTCGGACTCGCGTTGACGAAAGAGATTGTCGAGGCCCATCGGGGTCGGATCGATGTGGAAAGCCAGGTCGGTCAAGGGACCCGGATCTCTATTTTCCTTCCGAAGGATCAGACCGAAGCGCTTCAACCCGATTCGGCGCTGCCCTCCGGAGGGACGGTCGATCCGAGCGATAAACCGACGAGAATAACGAATGGGATAAATGGGTCTCTCCCCAGGGCGGTGATGGGCAATGGTGAAACGCTCCTGGTCGTGGACGATTCTGAGATTGATCGGGATGTCCTGCAATCGTTCTTCGAAGCCAATGGATACCGCGTTATAACCGCCTCAAACGGAAGGGAGGCGCTCCAGCGGGTTCGTGAGGAGGGCCCGAATCTGATCATCACCGATATGGTCATGCCGAATCTCAGCGGACCGCAGCTCTGCCGGATGCTGAAGGAAAATCTCGATTCGGCATCGATCCCAATCATCATGGTGACGGCGCGCGATAACCTGGGAGAGATGGCGTTCGGGTTCCAGTTGGGCGCGGACGATTATGCCTCGAAGCCCTGCAACCTCAAGGAGCTGTCGTTGCGCGTCGCGATGCTGCTCCGGATCAACCGCATCCGAAATGACCTCGAGCTGGCGAGGTCCCGCCTGATTGAAATGGAATTGATCGCCAGCTCATCCGGAACCCTGGTCCACGCGATCAAGAATCCGCTGGGTCTGATTCAGAACTATATCAAGATCGTCGGAGCCGAAATGGCTCGGGCCGATCACGAGAAGGCGCAAGAGGGGCTTTCCCAAATTAATGAAGCGGCGCAGGCCATTGCCGGAATCCTACACGGCCTCCGGAGGGCCCACATCGATCCGCCGAAAATGATCAGGGTCGACCTGGCCGGGGTGGTCGAAGCCTGTATTACAGAGCGCACTGAAGAAAAAGATGCCGCAAACTATCGGATCGTCAGGCGATACGGCGAAAGTCTTCCCTGTGTGGAAGGGGACCCGCTCCAACTCAGGATGGCGATCGCGAACCTCATTGCAAACGCATTCGATGCGATGCCGAACGAAGGAACACTGGAAGTGATCCTTCGTTCGGCGGGGCCGGGAAGCGTGGAGATTGACATTCGCGACTCCGGGGCCGGGATCTCCGACAGTGTCCGGAGCAGTCTCTTTAGACCTTTCATCACGACGAAAGTCCACGGGACCGGCCTTGGCCTCTGGACGGCAAAAAGGGTGATCGAAAACAATCATGGCGGCGAATTGTCGCTGGAGTCCGCGCCGGGAAGAGGGACGACCGCGATCGTGAGGCTCCCGCTGGTCGGCCGGATGCAAACCAGTCATCAAAAAGAGGTCATCGAACGTGGAGAAGGGCCGAATCCTGATCGTTGAGGACGATCCGAGCTACGTCAAACTCTACCGCAACGCCCTTGGAACGAGCGGCTACGCGATAGAGGTCGCGAGGGAGCCATCGGCCGGGTTGCGCGCCCTCCGAGAAAGAACCCCCGATCTGGTGCTTCTCGATCTGACGTTCGACGGGACGCCGCAGGGAGGCTTGGGCTTCATTTCCGGCGCGTTGCAGGACCGGACCGATCTTTCGATCATTATCATCAGCGCCCAGAGCGACAGCGCGATGATCAACAAGGCCATCGAACTCGGGGCGGTCGACTATATTGTCAAAGATCATTCTCTCTACGAACTCCTTCCTTTCAGGATCAACCAGGCCCTGAAGAGAATGCGCCTGGAAAAGCTGATTCAGACCCAGATCGACCTTCATAACGGATTTGTCTTCGGTCCCGGCAGGGTGATCGTCGGAAAGTCCTCCAAGATGTATCAGGTCTACGCACTGATCGAAAAGGTCGCATGGAGCCGCTCCACCGTGTTGATTCTGGGGGAGAGCGGAACCGGGAAGGAACTCGTCGCGCAGGCCATTCATGCCCGGAAAGGGCCAGATACGCCGTTTATCTCGATCGATTGCGGATCGGTTCCGGAAACAGTTTTGGAAAGCGAGCTTTTCGGTGTGAAGGCCCGCTACCCGGGATTCCATAACAGAGAGCCACTGATCGGAAAGATGGAAGCGGCAAAGGAGGGAACGTTTCTCCTGGATGAAATCGGAAACATGAGTATCGGACTTCAGGCCAAGCTGCTGAGGGTGCTGGAGGAGAGGAAGTTCAGGCCGCTCGGCGGCGAGGAGCTTCCTCTCCGTGCGCAGGTCATTTCCTCGACCAATATCGATTTCAAGACTGCGATTCAATCGGGAAGGTTCCGGGAAGATCTTTATTACCGTCTGAATGAAGTCCGGATTGTACTGCCTCCCTTGCGGGATCGTCTGGAAGATGTCCCGCTGTTGGCCCGCCACCTCCTGGATCAACTCCGGTCTCAAACCGGGAGAGCGGTAGAGATCCTCCCGCAGGCGCTGGATAAACTGATGGCCTACGATTGGCCGGGAAATGTTCGAGAACTGGACAAGACCCTCCAGCGGGCGCTGATGGCCTGTCAGTCGCAGTATCTGGCGCCGAAGCATATCGACCTTTCCCTTTCGGGCGGCAAGGCGCAACAACCAGAGGCGGCAGGGGACACGACTAAGGACGAGGCGGAATCATTTCATCCGGCGACGGTTGGCAACTACAAGAAAATGGTCCGGGAGTATCAGAAGACGTTGTTGCGCTCGGCACTGGAACTGGCCGACGGGAACCAATCCGAGGCCGCCAGGCTCCTGGGCCTCAACAGAACTCACTTGATCCGACTGCTCGGGAGGCACGATCTCACCAAATCGGGAGATATGGAATGAATTGTAAAACCCTGATTCCTTTTTTCAAATATTGAAGCACGACTCCCCGTATTCCTCAAGATTCTGGCTCTTGGTTTTACGAATACTTTGAAAGAATTATCTTGCCTCATTTTTGACAATCGAGTTCTGCCGCGTACATTTTAGCCATCTATTGAACCTGCATGCCTATTCTGTTCGTTCGGCCGCGGTTTGCCGTCAGTCTTTTTCCGCAGACCGTATTTCTTCATCTTCCAGATCAGGTTTGTCCTGGTGAGCTTGAGTTTCTCAGCCGCCTTCGTCTGGTTCCACTCCGACGCTTCAAGCGTCTTTAGGAGGACTTCCTTTTCGTAGCCATTCACTTGTCGATGGAGATCTTCTAATGAGAGATCGTCCGGGGCTGTTGCATCTACCCCACGTCCATCGAGAGGACTTGAAGGCAGGTCAAAATACCCCGATGCCAAATACCGTGATGGGTAGAGGGTCAGAACTCGTTGAAGGGTATGGAAAAGCTCTCGGATATTCCCCGGCCAGTGATATTCCGTGAGTCTATCCATTGCTTGCGGCAGAACCTCCACCTTTCGGCCAGATTGTTTTTCATGCCGGTCCAAATAGTATCGCACGAGCAATGGAATATCTTCTTTCCGCTGATGGAGCGGAGGAAGAACGATCTTAACCGCATTCAGTCGATAATAGAGGTCATTTCGAAAACGACCCTCATCGATTGCAGAGTCCAGATCCACGTTTGTGGAAGCGACGACTTGCGCCCGAAGGGGAACCGGCTTCTCGCGGCCCAGCGGCCTGAACTCCCTTTCCTGAAGGACCCGTAATAAAGAGGCTTGCAGATCCACGTTCATGTTTCCGATCTCATCCAGCAGAAGCGTGCCAGCGCCGGCCACTTCCAGTTTGCCGACCAGCCTCTCCTTGTTGTGCATGCCGGGATAATTCTCTCGAACGCCAAACAATTCGCTCTCCAGGAGCGTCTTCGGAATACATCCGCAATCAATCGAGACAAAAGGGGTCTGTTCCTCTTTCCGGGCATGAATGGCTTGGGCGATGAGCTCTTTGCCGGCGCCGCTCTCCCCAAGGATGAGCGTCGAGGAGCGATCATCGGCAACCTTTTGAATCAGTTTATAGACACGCCACATGCTCTGCGATTTGCCGATGATCATACGGCCGGGCCCGATAGCCAAGCCTCCGTCCTTTTCCACGCTTGTCTTGAGACGAATCTCATCCTCCATCGTTTCTATTATTTTTTGCATAGGAGATTCGATCCGGTCGGGAGAGGGCTTGACGAGGTAGTCTGCGGCGCCTCGATCCAAGGCTTTATTGATTATTTTCGCGTTATCCTCGCTGCTGACGACGATAATGGTTAAATTGGGTCGCTCCAGCAGGGCCTCTTCTATGAAACAGATCCCCTCGTCAGAGCTGCCGTTGAGTTTGATCTCTGTAAAAACCGCCCGGGGATTCTTTCTCGT